>NZ_NCUX01000033.1:0-300000 GCF_002096615.1 Streptococcus oralis subsp. dentisani | reverse complement strand
CTTGTCTAATTCCTTGTAAAAATCCGCATTCTTATGCTTCTTCTCTGTCCCGTCCGCTTCATTTTTCATTTCAAACATGATGGAAATGATTTCGACTCCATTTTCATCACTCTCGCGGAAGATAAAGTCCCCTTTGGAACCACGCGCAGAAACCTTGTTATCCTTTTCAAAGTAGGCATTTGGAAAAGCAAAGCTGCGGACCTTGTTAAACTCACTCTCTGCATATTTTTCCAAACTTTCACCAATCGCTTTTGTGGATTGTTGGGCTTTGAAATTCTTGTAAAATTCGACTTGCTCACTGGCTGCCTTGAGCTGAGCTTCGTAATTTTGCTTAACAGAAGCCAAAGATAACTCATTTTCCTTTTCTTGCAAGAGGAGCTGATTTTTGACCTGATCCCGTTCTTTTTCTAGGTCAGAAAGGGTCTTTTGCAGTTGATTTTCATGCTCCAAACGCAAGGTAGCCAGTTGGTTTTCCAAAGCCTGTACTTCCTTGTCCTTTGCTAATAAGGCCTCATGACTTGACTGTTCAACCTCTTTCTTGGCTAACTCTTTCTCTGTATCAAAGTTTTGGATTTGACTCTGCAGTTGCGCAATTTCTTGATCTTTTTGAGCCAGTTTAGACTGTTGCTCATTCATGGCCTTTTGCTCAGCCAAGGCCAGCTCCTGCTTCATGCGATCGTGTAATTCCTTATTAAACTCAGCTGTTCTCACTTGGGATAAAAGTTCGGCATACTGACTTTCATTTACTGTAAAGACTTCCCCACAGTTGGGACATTTGATTTCGTTCATATCGTTCCTCTTTCTAGACTTCTGTAACCATTATATCATGCCTGAGGGAAAATCAAAAACAGTGAGTCAAAACCCACTGTTTATATCTTTTACTTTAAATTTTTTCCAAGGCCAAGCGCAAATCTTCAATCAAATCCTCTACATTTTCAAGACCGATAGACAAGCGGATTTGGTTTGGTGTGACACCTGCTGCTTCTAAATCTTTTTCTGACAACTGACCGTGAGTGGTTGTCGCAGGATGGACAACAAGAGATTTGGCATCTGCTACGTTTGCAAGGTCAGAGAAGATTTCCAAATTATCAATCACCTTGCGAGCTTCTGCCTCTCCACCTTTGACATGGAAGGTAAAGATTGAACCAACACCTTTTGGCAAATATTTCTCAGCCAAGGCATGATAAGGACTGTCAGCTAGTTTTGGATAATTTACCTTCTCTACCTTAGGATGGTTGACAAGGAAATCAACAATTTTCTCTGCATTTTGCACATGACGTTCAACACGAAGAGAGAGGGTTTCAAGTCCTTGGAGCAAGAGAAAGGCATTAAATGGCGACAAGGCAGCACCTGTATCACGGAGCAATTGAACACGAACAGCGATAATAAAGGCTGCTACACCCACATCACGAGTATAGCTCAAGTTGTGGTAACTTGGGTCTTCCTCAACAAATTGAGGGAATTTCCCTGAAGCTGCCCAGTCAAAACGACCGCTATCAACAATCACTCCTCCAATAGTCGTACCATGTCCACCGATAAACTTAGTTGCTGAGTGAATGGCAATATCTACACCGTGAGAGAAGACGTTAATCAAATATGGTGTGGCAAAAGTGTT
Organism: Streptococcus oralis subsp. dentisani; assembly: GCF_002096615.1. Classification (GTDB taxonomy): domain Bacteria; phylum Bacillota; class Bacilli; order Lactobacillales; family Streptococcaceae; genus Streptococcus; species Streptococcus oralis_U. The sequence continues at coordinate 298,385 of NZ_NCUX01000033.1, read as the reverse complement.
GTCCGAAACGAGAGGAATCTGGTGTTTATGCGCAATCTCAGCCAGTTTTTCCAAGTCAGGAATGTTAATCAAGGGATTCCCCAAGGTTTCAATCAAGACAAGCTTTGTATTGTCATTGATAGCTACTTCCACTTCTTCCAAATTATCCACATCGACAAAGGTAGTTGTGATTCCATAACGAGGAAGGGTTTCCTTCAAGAGGTTGAAGGTCCCACCGTAAATAGTTGACGCAGCCACCACATGGTCACCTGCGTGAGCAAGCGCCAAAATAGTGTAGGTTACAGCAGCCATCCCTGATGCTGTCGCTAGTGCTCCAACACCACCTTCAAGAGCAGCGATTCTTTCCTCAAATGCTGCTGTTGTAGGATTAGTGATGCGAGTATAGATATTCCCTGGTTTTCTCAAGGCAAACAAATCGGCACCTTCTTGCGTGTCATCAAAAACGAAGGATGTTGTTTGATAAATCGGTACTGCACGAGACTTAGTTGCTGGATCAACTACTTGCCCAGCATGTAATTGTAGAGTTTCAAATTTAAAATCACGAGTCATATGACGACCTCCAAATAGCTTCATTAGGGATATTGTATCATCTTGGGCTAGTCTTTTCCAATACCGTTTTTCTATATTTTGATATAAGGAACAACTATGACTAGTCATACACATCAAACAAAAAAGCACGATTAACTCGTGCCTGTTTTTTAATCTACATAAGTATCTTCGTTTTTATTGAGGAAGGCGTATGGTAATCCCATCAAGAGACCGCCTCCAATGAAGTTCCCAATAAAGGTCACGCCCCAGTGACGAAGAATATTAGGTATGTCAAAGTTAGCAATTGAATCAGCAGCAACACTGAACTTAACAATCGCAAAAGAAGCAAAGTTCGCAGCAATGTGTTCGTTTGTTAAGAATACAAACATGTAAATTGCTGACAAAACAAGCCAAAGTTTGGCTCCACCGTCTTTCACCAAAACGAATGAAAGAATGGCGATGTTTACAAAGATATTGGCTAAAATACCTTCAAGCAAGACTAGCTCATTGGAACGGCCTAACTTCATCTCTACAACCCCTGAAATGAAGCTATCATGTGTTAGATTTGCATAGGCTGCTGAGTGGGCAAAGCCCCAACCTGCTATCAAAGCTCCGATAAGGTTGAACAAGGTACAGTAAAGTAAAATCTCAGCTGTTCTTCTCCAAGAGATTTTTTTCAAGAAACTACCAGCTGTCAAAAACATCATATTTGAAGTTACCAGTTCAGCATTCAAGAAAACAATGTAGGCCAATCCCCAAGCAAAAACAAATGGGAAGAGAAAACGTCCACTACCTGGAGCGATCTTATTAATCAAATCAGCCCCAACTGCACCCGCAGCTGTACTAAATGTTAAAAAAGCTCCTGCAAACATGGAACGAATCGCATACTTAAACTTACTTTGGCTATAAAGACTTTCTTTCTTCTTGCAAGCAAATTCAATCTTTGAGATAAATTCTGAAGAGACCATAAAAAAACTCCTAAAACTTTTATTTGTGAATATTATAACATAAAGCACGCATTTTGAAAAGCCTTTCTTGTATACGTTCTCTACAAAGAAAATCAAGGCATTGGGGGAATTCCATAAATCTCTCCTTTACCCATTAACAGAAAAACATTTCAATGTTTCAAATTGATCATCCAAAAATTCAAACTCAAATAGGTACCAGTCATCGAAGGTTTGCTCACAATAACTAACTGTTCCTTGATTGTAGTCAATGATAGGTTTCCCCAGCTTGTTCTTCACATCTTCCTCGCTGACTGCTCCATACATTTCCTTAAGATCAGCTAGCATGAAGTTGATAATTCTATTGAGATTTTCCTGATAATTTTTTGATAACAGTTCAACTTTATCTATAAAGTCACAATCAGGCTCTTCGTCCCAAACAAAGGTCACTCCCTCATGCTCATAAGTGTATTGCTGTAAACTCTTATCGAAATTCATTGTTCACTCTCCAAATCATTATCATTTACTAAAAATTTAGTAACATTAATCAAAATGTTCAAATGATTTCATAAAAATGTCTTCCACACACGCGTACGATAAAATAACAACACTTGTAATGATTAGAAGATATCATCATAATGTTCGCTCGCTTGTTGCACAAACTCGAAAATATTCAAAGATATGGGTTTCATTTCCAGTGAACCTAATGCCCCCAAATCATTCATATAAATAGTGTCGTCAGAATCTTTCTTTATAAAAAAAGCGACATCCCCATCTTGCCCAATCAGGAAAAAATCAGGTTCCCACTCTTCTATTTGGTAGGTGGAGTTTCTTTCTAGCAAATCTAACCTCGAATATAAGGTGATGCCTGTATTCTCTATTACCAACTCTCCTGCTTTGTCGATTTTGCTCAAGAATTCTGCGTATAGGTTTGGAAGTACCAAGTCAATCTGATTATTCATTCTCAACTCCTCATCTATTTTTCCTACTGCGAAAGTCCTATATCTCATCTTCACTTAGTTCTCTAAAATGTGAAATATAATATCCAAAATAACACTTCCCCGATTTTCCTATGAAGATTCCGTGTCCAGCCATATTGGCAATTTCTCCCAAGAATATCATAGGAAGATCCTTGTCAAATGGAAAACTACTGGTTAAGTCTTCTTTAAGCGTAACGAAAGACTTTTCTCTTAACTGACTCATTATCTATCCTCTCTTATGCCAGGCATCCTTCGGTTACTTACGATAAATCTTTCAACCTACTGATCAGCTTCCTCTCACATTGAAAAGATACCATTAAAGTTGAATGATCATCTTGCAAGCATCAGACATTATCAAATTTTATAGTTTTCAATTTCTTCTCTACTCATACCTACAAGTTCTGTCGTCCACAAGCCTACAATGTCCGACAAGACTGAATCGCAGGTATACTCTTCTTCACCGTCTATATACTTACAGGAAAAGACAGGCTTCCTTGTCGCCGCTTGATAAAATGCCATGGCTACTTTTTCTAGTTTTTGAGGATTGAAATCAAGTGATAGCTTTTGAGCTATCTCTCCTCGTACCAGATCCCAATTTTCCTGCCTAGCCTGATAACTTTCTCGTATTTTAGACACATAGCCCCTACAAAATGCTTTCAATAAGTCTGTGTTCTGATAAAGATGCCGACAACTAAAATCCGAAATACAACCTACATGAAGTAGGAATGTCAGTAAGTCATCCAGACTTTCTGCTACTCTCCCCACTTGGCCCTCACTTCCGATAAAGCCTATGCTGCTATCTTCAAGAAAAACATATTCTCCCCCACTACCGTCTTGAGCAAATGCCTTACAGGCAAGAGAGTACTCCTCATTGTTCCCTGAAAACTGGACTTCACTTATCTTGTCATAAAAATAAATATCACATTCAGTCATCAGTAAGGTCCTTAACTGTTCATTTTCTCTGACTTCTTGTAGTTTATCCATGATCATTCCTTTCTTAAGCTAAACACTTATCCATCTATTACAATTCTAATATGGTAGTTTTTAGTTTCATTCTTTAGATTCTTCACAAGGAGATCATTCTGTTTTGATTTGCCACAGAAAAATGATAGGGGCTTTCTGTCTTTCTGTTCAATACACACATGATACCTTGCCCCATTCAATTTGACACTTTGAACACATTTGACATCAATCCTTCTGATGTCATTCAGAGGGATGATTCGCTTTGAAAATACATAGGCATTATGGATATAAAACCTGCCTTTGGCGATATGAAATGGGGAGAAAAAGTTTCCACCACTACGACGGACAATTATAAAACGACGCCAAATGATTAGTAAAAGAATAGATGCTAATAAATAAATGGAAAAACTAAAGACAGGATTTTTCCACAACGTTTTCATTCCAATCCAAAAATATTCGAACATGCATTATTCTCCTTTGACCGACGGTTCTATTTGACAAAAACCAGTGAAAAATACAATTCACTGGTTTTTGAGGTTAATAACGTTGTTTATATGGCTTATTAAAGGCGCTTAGGATATCATCAGATGTTTCAGAATATGCTTTAACTTCTTTAAAATCACCTTTAACAATAATTCGCTCTGTCGCATCGTAGTCGACACAGGTCACCAATGTGATTTCTTTGATACCATCACGATCTTCAATTTCGTCTACGCGATCAGGCGTTACGTGCTTCACCTCACGAATCTCATAGGTGTATACTTTATCTTTATCAGTCAGATAAATCTTCATCCCCGCTTTGGCATTGACCAAAGGCGAAAAGAGCATCTGGCTCGCATTTTCAGCAGTAAAGATATGGTGGCTGGCTAGAGAATAGTTGCCTTCCCCCATTTTCTGATTTGCTTTCATGGTCCCTGCTCCGTAGAACAAGTTTACATTATCCAAACCTTTAAAAATAGGCAGATTAATCTCTACTTCAGGAATGGCAATCCCTCCGATAACTGGAAGTTGCTGAGCATCCCACTGGGCAGCTAACACCGCTTCCGATGAGATGGATTTGACAGAATCAAAATCGAAATTTCCTTCTGTCTCTTTATTTTCCTCAATTTTTTCCTTAGTCACCTGACTGACTTGGTATTTATTGGTATTCCAAACCATAAAGATGTCACGAATTTGAGCATTAAAAATCAAGGCAAGGGATAGAAGAATTAAAAATCCAGCTAAAATATTGATTAGTATATTTTTACGGTTATTCTTCTTCATTTTTCTGTGAGACATTATGCTTCACCCTCTGTTCTCTCTTCTGTTGCTACCTCTTCTTTTTCTGCCGCAGCAACCGTTGTAAAGGTCACAATCTTAGCATCCTGGTCTAGACGCATCACCTTCACTCCCATAGTTGAGCGTCCTGTTTGTGAAATATTGGCAACATTTGTACGGATCATGACACCTGTATCTGTGATAATCATCAGGTCTTCATCTCCTTTAACAGTGAGGAGACCTGCAAGAGGACCATTCTTCTCAGCAACATTGGCTGTCTTCATCCCTTTACCACCACGACCTTTAGTTGGATATTCAGTAGCAAGGGTACGCTTACCATAACCTTTTTCAGTGATGATAAGGACCTCATCTTGGTCGGTAATCACGCTAGCACCAACTACTGTGTCTCCATCACGAAGATTGACTCCTCGAACACCTGTCGCGATACGGCTCATGCCACGAACGGCTGACTGATTAAAACGAACAGCATAACCAAACTTGGTACCAATGATAATATCCGTATCTTCTTCTGTCAATAGAACATTAATCAATTCATCTTCATCCTTGAGATTCAAAGCTTTAAGTCCATTTTGACGAATATTTGCAAATTCTTTGACACTGGTTCTCTTCACGATACCGTGACGAGTTGTGAAGAAGAGATAAGCATCATCACTACGTTCAGACTCAACGTTGATAATGGTCTGAATGCTCTCACCCTCGTCCAACTTCAAAAGATTGACAACTGGCAATCCTTTGGCTGTACGACCATATTCAGGAATTTCATAACCTTTTAGTCGGTATACTCGTCCTTTATTGGTAAAGAAGAGCAAATGATCATGGGTGCTGGTTGAAACCAACTCACGCACAAAGTCATCATCCTTAACTCCCGTACCTTGGACACCACGACCACCACGTTTTTGAGCAGTGAACTCACCTTGGTCCAAACGTTTGATATAGCCCTTATTAGAAAGGGTAATCAAGACATCCGTTTCTTCAATCAAATCTTCATCTTCAAGAGTTAAGACTTCTCCAACCATCAACTCGGTACGACGCTTGTCACCAAACTTACGTTTGACTTCATCTAGCTCCTCTTTGATGATTTGCGCCACACGTTCTGGTTTGGCAAGAATATCAGCCAAATCTGCAATCAAGGCAATCAATTCATCATATTCAGACTGAATCTTATCACGTTCCAATCCTGTCAAACGACGAAGACGCATATCAAGGATAGCTTGACTTTGACGTTCAGAAAGCTTGAACTTGCTCATCAACTCAGCTTGCGCTTCCGCATCTGTTTCACTGGCACGAATGATACGAATCACTTCATCGATATGGTCAAGTGCAATTAAAAGACCTTCTAAGATGTGCGCACGCGCTTCTGCTTTTTCCTTGTCAAAACGGGTACGGCGAACCACCACTTCTTTTTGGTGCTCGATATAAGCATCCAAAATTTGACGAAGGGACAAGATCTTCGGTACACCATTTTGAATAGCAAGCATATTGAAACCAAAGTTGGTTTGCATTTGGGTCATCTTGAAGAGGTTGTTAAGGATAACGTTGGCAGACGCGTCGCGTTTAACCTCGATTACAAAGCGAACGCCTTCACGATTGGACTCATCACGTACAGCTGTAATGCCCTCAAGGCGTTTTTCCTGAACCAAGCGAACAATATGCTCATGCACCTTGGTTTTATTGACCATGTAAGGAAATTCAGTTACAATAATCCGTTCGCGACCCGTCTTAGTGGTTTCAATCTCTGTACGAGAACGAAGAACAATCGATCCTTTACCAGTTTCGTAGGCCTTATGAATACCTGATTTCCCCATGACAAGAGCACCAGTTGGAAAATCTGGACCAGGCAAGACTTCCATCAAGTCCTTAGTCGTCACATCTGGATTGTCCATGACGAGCTTCACAGCATCAATGGTTTCACCCAAGTTGTGAGGAGGAATGTTGGTAGCCATCCCTACGGCAATCCCAGTTGCCCCATTGACCAAAAGGTTTGGAAAACGAGCTGGCAAGACCAAGGGTTCACGTTCGTTGGCATCGTAGTTGTCTACGAAATCAACTGTGTTTTTATTGATATCACGAAGCATTTCCAGAGCAATCTTGCTCATGCGTGCCTCAGTGTAACGTTGAGCGGCAGCACCGTCCCCGTCCATGGAACCAAAGTTTCCATGCCCATCCACAAGCATGTAACGGTAGCTCCACCATTGAGCCATACGGACCATGGCTTCATAAATAGAGGAATCTCCGTGTGGGTGGTATTTACCCATAACATCCCCTGTAATACGGGCTGATTTTTTATGAGGTTTGTCTGGAGTAACACCTAATTCATTCATTCCATAAAGAATACGGCGGTGAACAGGTTTTAAGCCATCTCGAACATCAGGAAGGGCCCGCGCGACGATAACGCTCATGGCGTAGTCGATAAAGCTGGTCTTCATCTCCTTTGTCAGATTGACATTCACTAAATTTCTATCCTGCATTCATAAATGCCTCATTTCACTATTAGTAATTAGATATATTATACCATAAAATGTCCTTTATTTCAGGCTTCTGAAACTACTAAAACGTTTACATCGATAACCGAATAGAATATTCGTGACAAAGCTTTTTAAAAGTGATAGAATGAAAGTGTCTGGGGATTCCCCTAAAAAAAATGAAGGAGATGTTTAGATAATGACTTCAACTAAACAACACAAAAAAGTGATCCTTGTTGGTGACGGTGCCGTGGGTTCATCTTACGCTTTCGCACTTGTTAACCAAGGAATTGCACAAGAGCTTGGAATTATCGAAATTCCACAATTACACGAAAAAGCTGTTGGTGATGCGCTTGACCTTAGCCACGCCCTTGCCTTCACTTCACCTAAAAAAATCTACGCTGCTCAATACTCTGACTGTGCAGACGCTGACCTTGTTGTTATCACTGCAGGTGCTCCTCAAAAACCAGGTGAAACTCGCCTTGACCTTGTAGGTAAAAACTTGGCTATCAACAAATCAATCGTAACACAAGTTGTTGAATCAGGTTTTGATGGTATCTTCCTTGTTGCGGCTAACCCAGTTGACGTTTTGACTTACTCAACTTGGAAATTCTCTGGATTCCCTAAAGAACGCGTTATCGGTTCAGGTACTTCACTTGACTCAGCACGTTTCCGTCAAGCACTTGCTGAAAAATTGGATGTTGATGCTCGTTCAGTTCACGCCTACATCATGGGTGAACACGGAGATTCTGAATTTGCCGTTTGGTCACACGCCAACATCGCTGGTGTAAACCTTGAAGAATTCCTTAAAGACACTCAAAACGTTCAAGAAGCTGAATTGATTGAATTGTTCGAAGGTGTTCGTGATGCTGCTTACACAATCATCAACAAAAAAGGAGCTACATACTATGGTATCGCCGTAGCGCTTGCTCGTATCACAAAAGCAATCCTTGATGACGAAAATGCAGTACTTCCACTTTCAGTCTTCCAAGAAGGTCAATACGGAGTTGAAAACGTCTTTATCGGTCAACCAGCAGTTGTTGGTGCACATGGTATCGTTCGTCCAGTAAACATCCCATTGAACGATGCGGAAACTCAAAAAATGCAAGCATCTGCTAAAGAATTGCAAGCAATCATTGATGAAGCATGGAAAAACCCTGAATTCCAAGCAGCTTCTAAAAACTAATTAAAAGAAGGTTCTCATTTCATGGGAGCCTTTTTCTTTTTGCACAGAACGATAAAATCATATTTTCCAAAACAAAAAGCCTGTTGACCAAGCTAGAAAGCTTGATACAATAGGCTTTTTCTAAATTCATTATTTAACAGCGTCTTTAAGAGCTTTACCAGCTTTGAATGCTGGAACTTTAGAAGCTGCGATTTTGATTTCTTTACCAGTTTGTGGGTTGCGACCTTTACGTGCAGCACGCTCACGAACTTCAAAGTTACCAAAACCGATCAATTGAACTTTTTCACCAGCTGCAAGGTATTCAGTTACTGCTGCAAATACAGCGTCAACTGCTGCTGCTGAATCTTTCTTAGTCAATTCTGTAGCTTCTGCTACTTTAGCGATCAAATCTTGTTTGTTTGCCATGTTAATAATTCCTCCAAATAATTTCTAATTAACAAATATAATCATATCCTAAAATTGCCCACAGGTCAAGTCAAAAACGCTATTTCTAACGATTTTTCTCTATTTTTTTAGGAATGATATCGAACTAAGATAGCCCATGCATTTTCGCCTGTATGTGTCTGAATGATAGAGCCTGTTTCCAGTACTGAGATCGGTTTTTCAACATAAGTTTGTAAAACATTCTTCATCTCATTTGCCCATTCATTGGTACCAGCGTAGGAAATTCCAATCTCTGCAACCGATTTATGAGAAAGGGTCTCGGCCAACTCGTCAAGCCATTTTTTGAAAGTTTTCGAACCACGCCCTTTTACGATTGGTTGGAGTTCGTGGTTTTTCATCTGCATTACTACACGAATGTTCAAGAGTGAACTTAATAATCCTGTCACACGTCCGATACGTCCACCCTTAACTAGGTTTTCTAATGTTGAAACGCCGATATAGAGTTCCGTATGATTCTTGACGTCTTCTACATGAGCTAGGATAGTTTCCAAATCTTTTCCTTCTTGGGCAAGTTTTGCAGCTTCAACAACTTGAAACTTCATCGCCTGGTCTGTAAAAGAACTATCAATAACGGTCACATCAGCGCTAGAGAGGCTTGCTCCTTGGCGAGCAGCTTCAACAGTACCAGATAGTGCATGGGACATGTGAATAGCGAGAATCTGGCTACCATCTTTACCTAGCTCTTCAAAAACTTCAGCAAATACTCCCACTGGAGGCTGACTGGTTTTGGGTAGGTTTTTACTTTGTTGCATGAGATGAAGGAATTCCCCCTCTTTCAAATCTGCATCAGAATAAAGGATACCATCAATCATCACAGATAAAGGGACAATGGTGATATTTAATTCTTTAACTACTTCTGGTTCAATAGTAACAGAGGAATCCGTTACAATTTTTACTTGTGTCATATCTTCAATCTTTCTATTCTTCTCAATAAGATAGGGATTTATTACCTTTATTATATCAAAAAATTGTTAAAAAATCATAATGAATCCAATGAAAAAGCTTGGAATTTTGGTATAATCTATCTATAGAAAAGCGAGGGAGAATCATGATCCGAAAAGTTCAGCCTATTGTCACTATCATACTTGGGGCAGCTATTTATGCCTTTGGTCTTACCTATTTTGTAGTTCCTCACCATTTGTTTGAAGGCGGAGCAACTGGTATCACATTGATTACCTTCTATCTCTTTAAAATTCCTGTCTCAGTGATGAATCTCTTGATTAACATCCCTCTCTTTATCCTCGCTTGGAAGATATTTGGTCCGAAAACTCTCTACTCCAGCCTTTTGGGAACCATTTCCCTCTCGATCTGGCTTGCTGTCTTTGAACGAATTCCTTTACAATTTGACTTGCAAGGTGATCTCATTATTGTCTCTTTAGTTTCTGGTGTTTTACTAGGAGTTGGTTTAGGTATTATCTTTAATGCTGGTGGTACAACAGGTGGATCAGATATTGTTGCTCGCATCCTCAACAAATACACCAATATTTCAATTGGAAAATTGCTTTTCTCGCTTGATTTCATTATTCTAATGTTGATTTTGATTATCTTCCAAGATTTGCGCCTAGTGACTTATACCCTCTTATTTGACTTTATCATCGCTCGTGTTATTGACCTGATCGGTGAAGGAGGTTATGCTGGTAAAGGATTTATGATTATAACTCAATTTCCAGATCGGTTAGCCGAAAAAATTAACGATGAACTCGGACGCGGCGTAACCTTTATATCTGGTCAAGGTTACTACAGCAAAAAGGATTTAAAAATTATCTACTGTATCGTCGGTCGAAATGAAATCGTTAAAATGAAGGATGTGATTCACCAAGTCGATCCTCAAGCCTTTATCACCATCACAGAGGCTCATGAAATTCTGGGGGAAGGATTTACTTATGTAAAAGATTAAAAAAGCTGGGAATTCCCAGCTTTTATTCTTCTTCAGAAAGTGTAGAGTGACGATAGCCATAAGTAAAGTAAATGACTAGACCAACTACAAGAGCAATACCAAAGGCAAGCCAGGTATCTAAACTATATTGAAGCATAAAGGAAAGACAGATAAGAATGGAAAGGATTGGCAAAAGCGGCACTAAAGGAGTTTTGAATTCTCCTTCTTTTGGCATGCCCTTATCCTTTCTGAGCTTGATAATACCGTAGGCTAGCAAAATGAGATAAGCTAGCGTACAGATATTTAAAAAGGCAGCGATACTGGCTAGCGGAAAGACTCCTGCTGCAATGGCTGAAGCAACTCCTGTTAAGATGGTTGCATTCTTTGGAACTCGGCTAGTTTTACTTAGCTGTTTAAAACTTCGAGGTAATAGACCATCACGTGCTAAGCTGTAAATCATTCGAGACAGAGCGTAGGTCATGGAAATACATACGGTTATCAGGGTTAGAATGGCTACGAGCGAAACATAGTTGGCTGCCCAGCCAATTCCGATACTACGCAATGAAAAGGCCACTGCATCGTCCACATTGAGTTGGCTATAGTGAACAATCCCGGTCAATACTATTGTTACCAAGGCATAGAGAATGGTGACAATTGTCAGAGAAAGCACAATTCCGCGGGGAATATTTTTTTGCGGACTTTGAATTTCATCAACTGCCATGGAAATCGACTCAAAACCGAGAAAACCGAAGAACATCAAAGATGCACCTGCCATAATCCCAGTGCTTCCTCCATAAATCTGGCCAAAGCCAAAAGGAGCAAAATTCATCCAATTTTCTGGCTTGATGTACCAAATACCAACTAGGATAAATAAGGCGAGAGCTGAGAATTTCAAGACCACTAAAAGCGAATTAAAGCGTAAGGCTGCCTTGGAATTTAATAAAACCAATCCTGTTACCAAAGCAAGCACCAAAATAGGTAAAAGGTCGATATAGGTGCCTTGTTCGGGGCTAAAAGTACCATTTAAGGCTTGGGGCATGGAAATACCATAATTACTGAGTAAACCCTTAAAATAAGCTGCCCAACCAGACGCCACACCTGAAACAGCTGTCATAAATTCCATGATGGTCAACCAGCCAGCAATCCATGCTGGTAATTCGCCTAAGATCGCATAGAGATAACTATAAGCACCTCCTGTTGCAGGCACACGAGAGGCAAATTCTGCAAAAAAGAGAGCTGATAGAGAAACACACAGAGCAGAAATCACAATGGAAACCACTAGTGATGGACCAGCTAGTGTAGCTGCCGCTGTTCCTGTAATGGTGAAAATCCCCGTCCCTACCATAGCACCGATCCCTAATAGAATCAAATCCCACAATTTCAAATGGCGATGCATCTCTGTCTGTCTCAGACTAACATCCTTGGTTCTAAAAATATTCATACTTCATCTCCACTAAATGTAATTGTTTTATTTTACCATATAAAAGCACTTTTGTGAATATTTATTAGGTTCTTTTTTGAAAAAAAATCTGAACAGGAAGGATTCCTGTTCAGATTTTGCATATTCTTACCCAACAGATCCTTCCATTTCATAGCTAATCAAGCGATTTAGCTCAACTGCGTATTCCATTGGAAGTTCTTTTGTGAAGGGCTCCACAAATCCCATGACAATCATCTCGGTTGCCTCAGATTCTGATAAACCACGGCTCATGAGGTAATAGAGTTGTTCTTCTGAAATCTTAGATACCTTAGCTTCGTGCTCCAATGCAACTTGCGAGTTGTGAATTTCATTAAATGGAATAGTATCTGACGCTGACAAGTCATCCATGATAATGGTATCACACTCAATGTGAGAAACAGATTTCTTAGAGTTCTTGTTAAAGGTTACTTGTCCACGGTAGTCCACCTTTCCTCCGCCTTTAGCGATGGATTTAGACACGATAGATGAGCTGGTATGTGGAGCATTGTGGATCATCTTAGCACCCGTGTCTTGGTGTTGCCCTGCATTAGCAAAGGCGATAGAGAGCATAGTACCACGCGCCCCTTCTCCATCTAGATAAACAGATGGATATTTCATGGTTGTTTTGGCACCCAAGTTACCATCAATCCACTCAACTGTCGCATCTTTCAAAGCTTTGGCACGTTTTGTTACTAGGTTATAGACGTTATCAGACCAGTTTTGGATGGTTGTATAACGCATATAAGCTCCGTCCAAGGCAAAGATTTCTACAATGGCCGCATGTAAGCTATTGCTTGAATAAGTTGGCGCTGTACATCCTTCTACGTAGTGGACACTTGCTCCCTCGTCAACGATAATCAAGGTACGTTCAAACTGACCAGTATTTTCGTTATTGATGCGGAAGTAAGTTTGAAGTGGAATATCTACCTTGACACCTTTTGGTACGTAGATAAAGGTTCCACCAGACCATACTGCTGAGTTGAGGGCAGCCAACTTGTTATCCGTCGGCGGTACCAACTTGGCAAAGTATTGTTTAAACAAGTCTGGGTATTCCTTGAGGGCAGAATCCGTATCTGTAAAGATAATGCCTAACTTCTCAAATTCTTCTTTCATGTTATGATAAACCACTTCCGACTCGTACTGGGCAGAGGCTCCTGCTAGATAAGCACGTTCAGCTTCTGGAATCCCGATACGTTCAAAGGTTTCTTTAATCTTTTCAGGTACATCATCCCAAGAACGGGCTGGTTTATCAGATGGTTTTTGGTAATAGATCAAGTCATCAAAGTCAATCTCTGACAAGTCCGCTCCCCAAGTTTGCATAGGCATTTTCTTGAAGGTTTCATAAGATTTCAAACGGAATTCCAACATCCACTCTGGCTCACCCTTGGCAGCAGATAATTCACGAATAACACCTTCGTTGAGTCCTTTTCCTGTCGATAGGACAGGCTCTACATCATCATGGAAACCAAATTTATATTCACCAAGATCAATTGGTTTTGGTTCTACTCTTTCTTCAGCCATAATATCCTTTCTTTCATTATATATTTCTATGTTTCTTATTTACCTTCTTGATTTTCAATTGTCTTCTTAAGAGCGTTCCAAGCTAGGGTTGCACACTTGATTCGTTGAGGGAATTTGGCAACACCTGATAAGAAGGCTGCATCACCTAGTTGGTCTTGACGCTCATCCTTTTGACCTTGAACCATTTCAGAAAAGATGGTTGCAAGTTCTAGAATTTCTTGCTTGGTCTTCCCTAAAACAGCATCTGTCATCATACTAGCAGAGGCAGTTGAGATGGTACAACCTGAATTTAGAAAAGCAATATCTTCCAAACGGTTCTCTGCATCAAACTTGACAGATAGGTTGATGACATCGCCACAGGTTGGATTATTGAGGCTGATTTGCTCAGCATCTTCCAGCTTCCCTTGGTGATGTGGATTTTTCGAATGGTCTGCCACCACTGCCATATAAAGGCTATCTAGTTTAGAAAGTGCCATTGAAAAACTCCTTTGTCTTTTGTAGGGCATCGACCAGTTTGTCGCAATCTGCCTTGGTATTATAGATATAAAAACTTGCACGAGCTGTTGCTGGGACTTCCAAATATTGGAGCAAGGGTTGCGCACAGTGGTGACCCGCACGAACTGCTACTCCTTCATAATCAAGTGCTGTAGCTAGGTCATGGGGATGAAGATCGCCTAGGTTAAAGGCAATAACACCTGAACGTTGAGCCAAGTCTTGCGAACCGTAAATGGTCAATCCCTCAACTGCCTGCAATTTCGGATATACGTATGAGATTAATTCCTGTTCATGGGCTTCAATCGCATCCATACCAAGATTTTCAAGATAATCCACTGCAGCAGCAAGTCCGATAGCACCTGCCATATTTGGCGTTCCAGCCTCAAATTTCCAAGGCAATTCCTTCCAACTAGCAGATTGCTCATAGACAAAATCAATCATCTCGCCACCAAACTCAACTGGTGACATTTGTTCCAGATACTTTTCTTTACCGTAAAGAATACCAATACCAGTTGGTCCAGCCATCTTGTGACCTGAAAAAGCAAAGAAGTCCACATCCAAGTCCTGGACATCAATCTTCATATGGGGCGTAGACTGAGCACCATCCACCACCATGATAGCTCCAACTTGGTGGGCTAATTGAGTGATTTCTTTGATAGGGTTGACCACACCAAGAACATTTGAGGCGTGAGCTAGGGAGACAAACTTGACTTTATCAGTCAATTTAGCGCGCAAGTCATCCATATCCAGAGCTCCGTCCTTGAGATAAACATAGACAAGCTCTGCCCCAGTCTTGCGACAGGCCTCCTGCCATGGAATGATATTAGAATGGTGTTCCATGACAGAAATCAAGACCTGGTCTCCCTCAGTCAGGATTTCCTCAGCGAAGCGTGCCACCCAGTTAAGGCTGGTTGTCGTTCCTCTAGTAAAAAGTACTTCCTTTGTAGAGCTTGCATTGATAAACTTACGAATGGTTTCACGAGCAGCTTCATAGGATGCTGTTGCTCGCTCAGCCAAGGTATGAACACCACGGTGAACATTGGCATTGTCCTGCTCATAGTAGCGGTTGATTGTTTCCAGAACTGCTAGTGGTTTTTGTGTCGTCGCAGCATTGTCCAGATAGACCAGAGGTTCATCGTTGACAATCTGGTCTAAAATTGGAAAATCCTTGCGAATCGCTTCTACATCTAACATAGGCTTCCCCTTAGCGTTTTGACAATTTTTCTTCGATAGTTGCAATCATTTCATCACGAACTTCTTTGACTGGAATCTCAACGATAACAGATCCAAGGAAACCGCGAACAACCAAACGTTCTGCAGTTGCCTTGTCCAAGCCACGACTCATGAGGTAGTACATGTCTTCTGGATCCACCTGTCCGATAGAGGCCGCGTGACCTGCAGTCACGTCATTTTCATCAATCAAAAGAATTGGGTTGGCATCTGAACGCGCTTGGTCTGAAAGCATAAGAACACGGCTCTCTTGTTGAGCATCTGCTCCCTTAGCACCCTTAATGATGTGTCCGATACCGTTAAATGTCAAGGTCGCTTTTTCAAGGATAACCCCATGTTGGAGGATATTTCCGATTGAGTTGCAACCATAGTTAGTCACACGAGTGTCAATCCCTTGCACCTGACGGCCACTTGAAAGAGCTACCACTTTCAGGTCAGCATGGCTACCATTTCCAATCAAATCGCTATCAAAGTCCGCAACAACATTTCCTTCGTTCATGACACCGATTGCCCAGTCAATGCTTGCATCGTTGCCTAGTTTACCACGACGGCTAATGTAGGCAGTGACATTTTCACCTAAACGGTCAATAGCAGCAAATTTTACTTGCGCACCAGAACGAGCAATCACTTCAACTGTGATATTTGCAGTTGCTTTTGCACTACCTCCACCTCGTGACTCTAGACGTTCAAGATAGCTTATTTTGGAGTTTTTACCAGCGATAATGAGGATATGCTTGTTAAATGGCACATCGCTATCGCTGTCTTGGTAGAAAATTCCTTCGATTGGTTCTGTAATCTCAACATTATCTGGAATATAAAGAACAGCACCACTGTTAAAGTAAGCTGTATGGTAAGCTGCCAACTTGTCGTCATCATACTTAACTGATGACATAAAGAATTCCTCGATAAGCTCTGGAATTTCTTCTAAAGCTGAGTGAAAGTCTGTAAAGACTACCCCTTGTTCAGCCAATTCAACTGGAATTTGCTCAAAAACAGTCTGCGTTCCTACTTGCACCAACTTCAAGTGATTGTCTAGAGCAGTGAAGTCAGGAACATTTGCTGACGGTTCACTTTCTGTAATAGTTCCGTCACCCAGATTCCAACGGTGAAATTTAACACGCTCAATAACTGGTAATTCTAAACTCTCAATCTTATCAAAGGCTTTTTGACGGAGGTCAGCCAACCAGCTTGGTTCAGCATGCATTTCTGAAAAAAGTTTAATAGTTTCTTTAGTCATTTACTTCTCCTAAAAGATACGAGGGAATTACAATTCTTCCTTGTAGTCATAGCCAAGTTCTTCAGCTAGTTTAGCGTATCCTTCACGTTCCAAACGGGCTGCCAATTCTGGACCTCCAGAAAGGACCACACGACCTTCCATCATCACGTGTACCACGTCTGGTGTGATGTAGTTCAAGAGACGTTGGTAGTGAGTAATGATCATGGCACCAAACCCTTCACCACGCATGGCATTGACACCTTTCGATACAACTTTAAGGGCATCAATATCAAGACCTGAGTCAATCTCATCCAAAAGGGCAAAAGTTGGTTCCAACATCAAGAGTTGAAGAATTTCATTGCGTTTTTTCTCACCACCAGAGAAGCCTTCGTTGAGGTAACGCTCTGCCATTTCTTCTTTCATGTTGAGCAATTCCATTTTCTCGTCTAGTTTAGTGATGAACTCACGAACTGAAATCTTTTCATCATCTTCTTTACCAGCATTCATGGCTGCACGTAGAAACTCAGCATTGGTAATGCCTGGAATTTCAGACGGGTATTGCATAGCAAGGAAAAGTCCCATACGCGCACGTTCGTCCACTTCCAACTCAAGAATGTTTACGCCATCAAACAAGACCTCACCTTTTGTGACTTCATAGTTAGGGTTACCCATAATAGCTGCTGAAAGAGTCGATTTACCAGTACCATTTGGTCCCATGATAGCTGCGATTTCTCCTGTTTTCAGAGTCAGATTGACCCCTTTCAAAATTTCTTTTCCTTCAATCTCAACGTGAAGATCTTTGATCTCTAATACTGACATGATAATTCCTTTCTTTTTCAAACATTTTGCTCAATACTTTAGGAAATTGCTTACAATCCCTAAAAAATAGGACAAAAGGTCAATAAATATACTCTACTAGTATAACAAAAAAAAGCCTAAAAGGCTTTGATTTTGTCTAGAAGCTGGGGGGCTAATCCTTGCGGTTTAAGTGTTGATCAATAGCATCTACGATTTTTCCCATCACGTAACTTAATCTAAAATTTCGAAAGAGTAGAATGGCCCAAAAGGCTGCCATAACATAGCGACCAGTCATCAAAGATTCATTGAAAAAATAAGTCTCAGCAGCCGTGAATAATGCTATTATGATAAATTGTTGTCTATTCATAGGATTATTGTACCATGAAATCCACTTTTAGTCTTCTTCGACCATGACTTTATCAGCCAGAAATTCGAATCCTTCTGGAATCAGGCTCTCTTCTTCAACCTCTTGCTCGGCTTGAGAAGACTTGTTTTTAGCTGAAAATGCTGCTCGAACCTCTTTCCATTCCTCTAAGGAAATGGCTAATATTTCAGGTGAAAATCCAGCCGCTTGACTGAGAATATTGCCAAACATGGTATTGAGGTTGTCCCTTTTCATGGTTTGCCCAGCATTGAAATTAGACTCAAAGGCTAAAATAGCATGGTGTTCGTTGGCCGCAACTGGTTGAGAACCTACGAGAAGAGCTTTATCAGGTCCAGCTAAGCTTTCGATCACTTCTCCCCATGCATTCTGGAGGCGAATCAAGTTTTGCCGTGCCAAATCAGGATTTTCGACAGCTTCTTGCAGGATAGATTGAACTTTATTACGATCTACTCGATAGACTGTCTTGGAAGTGGCTGGACGACTAGGAACAGGCGCAACTTGTTTAGGAGCTGTGCCCACATTAGCAAGTTCTTGTTTGAGACGTTCAACTTCCTGTCTCAGTGCTGAAATTTCACTTTCGACAACTCCTGAAAGCGCAGATTCAGGCTTGATTTCAGCTAAACGAATGGTCATCATCTCAGCATAAATCTTAGGTTGCAGACTAGCTTTCATATCCGCCAAGCACACAGTCGCTAGACGAATCATTTCAAAGAGACTTTCCTGAGACAGAGCTAGATTGTCCATAAAAACTGGACTATGATGAGTATTTTCGCCACCTGTCTGAACAACCAGTAGGTCCCGCAAATACTGCAAGAGATCTGTCACAAACCGAGTCATGCTCTTGCCATTTTCAAACAAAAGATTCAAAGAATCGAGCGCTTTGGGGACATCCTGCTGAGACAAAGCGGCCACATAGTCATCTAGAGCCGAAAGACTAATAGTGCCTGTAATCTCCTCAGAAATAGCTGTAGTTAAAGCATTCCCTTGCGTCAAACTCAAGGCTTGATCCAGAATAGACAAGGCATCCCGCATTCCACCTTCAGCCCGTCTAGCAATGATCTCCACAGCCTCTGGTTCAGAACTAATATTTTCTTTTTCTAAGATATAGTGGATATGTTCCTTAATATCCTGTGTCTTAATTGATTTAAACTCAAAACGTTGAACACGCGATAGAATAGTTGCAGGTATCTTGTGTAATTCAGTGGTAGCTAAAATAAAGACCACATTCTGTGTGGGCTCTTCAAGCGTCTTTAGGAGAGCATTAAAAGCCCCTGTAGACAGCATGTGAACCTCGTCTATGATATAAACCTTATAACGGGCAAGACTAGGAGCATAGGTAGATTTATCACGAATTTCACGGATTTCATCTACTCCATTATTAGAGGCCGCATCCATTTCAATGACATCTTCTAAACTACCGTCCGTCACTGCCTGACAGATATAACAGTTATTACATGGTTCACCATCCACTTGATTTGGACAGTTCATGGCCTTGGCAAAAATCTTGGCAACACTAGTTTTCCCGGTTCCACGAGGGCCTGAGAAAAGATAAGCATGACTAATCTTTTCCTGCTCGACCGCTTGTTTTAGGGTTTTAGCCACAACTTCTTGACCTACTAGTTGTGAAAAAGTCTGGCTTCTATATTTTCGATAAAGTGCTTGATACATTAGGCTTTCTCCTCAAACATCGTAAAGTCCCATTCTGTCTTCTCAAGCAAAATAGCGACAAATTGTTCCAAGTAATCGCGGTCAATAGCATTATAATCATCGATAAGAGATGAGTCCAAGTCTAAAACACCTAGCAATCGACCATTCTTAAGCATGGGAACTACGATTTCACTCTTAGCTTTACTATCGCAAGAAATGTAGTTTGGATAGATGCTCACATCCCCTACTAAAACAGTCTCTTGAAACTCAGCCGCTTCTCCACACACGCCCTTCCCAAGTGGGATGCGAATGCACGAAACGCCACCCTGAAAAGGGCCTAAAACTAACTCGCTACCATCAAACAGATAAAAACCTGCAAAAACAGTATTCGGAAAGCGAGATTTTAGGAGGGCGCTAGCATTAGAAAGATTGGCAAGAACGTTGCTCTCACCTTCAAGTAAATAAGAGAGTTCCTCATTTAACAATTGATATTGTGATTGTTTTTCTGAATCTAACATAGAACTATTATATCAAAAATGAGAAAGAGACAAAAGAAAAATCCCTTGTTTTAAACAAAGGATTTTGTGATTATCAATTTGATTAAAGTTCGATATCACCGAACAAGTCAGCCATTGAGAATCCTGTTTGTGTTTCTGGAAGTTCGAAATCACGTTTTTCTTGACGTTTTGGACGACGTGGACGAGCAGCACGTTTTTCTTCTTTTTGTCCTTCTTCTTGAGCTGGACGTTCTTCAAGAGCTTTGATAGAAAGTGATACGCGTTCTGCATCAGCGTTAACATCAAGGACTTTAACAGTAACTTCTTGACCAACAGTAAGAGCTTCTTTTGGATTTTCGATACGTTTGTGTGAAATTTGAGATACGTGAACAAGTCCATCGATACCTGGCAACACTTCAACAAATGCACCGAAGTCAGTCAAACGTTTAACTGTTCCTTCTACTACATCACCTTTAGCCAATTTTTGCTCAACACCATCCCATGGTCCAGGTGTTGTTGCTTTAAGTGAAAGTGATACGCGTCCTTCTTCTTCGTTAAGATCAAGGATCTTCACTTCGATTTCTTCACCAACAGTTACAACTGATTTAGGTGATACGTTACGTTCATGTGACAATTCAGTCAAGTGAACCAATCCGTCAACACTACCAAGGTCGATGAAAGCACCAAAGCTTGTGATACGAGCAACTTTACCAGTCACTACATCACCAACAGCCAATTTACCGAATACTTCAGCACGAGCTGCTGCAGTAGCTGCTTCAACAACTTCACGACGTGAAAGGATGAAGCGGTTTTCTTTTGGATCAACTTCTTTGATTTTAGCATCAAATTCTTGACCTACGAAACGTTCAGTGTTACGTACGAAACGAGTATCCAACATTGAAGCTGGGATGAATCCACGAACACCCTCAAATTCTACTGAAAGTCCACCTTTAACGGCACGAGTTCCTTTAACAGTAACAACTTCTTCTTCGCGTCCTACAAGTTTGTCCCATGCTTTGCGAGCTTCAAGGCGTTTTTTAGATACAAGGTATGTAACTGTATCAGTATCTTTACCAACTACTTGACGAAGTACAAGAACATCCAATACTTCTCCTACTTTCACAAAGTCATTGATATCTGCATCGCGATCGTTTGTCAATTCGCGAAGAGTCAAGACACCTTCAACACCAGTCCCAGAGATTGCAACGTTAGCTTGAGTCGCATCAACTGTCAATACTTCAGCACTAACAACATCACCAGGCTCAACTTGGCTAACGCTATTTAGCAAATCTTCAAATTCGTTCATCTAAAAAATCCTCCAACAATCAAGTTTTTCTAAACTTGACATACTTATAATTTTTTTCCTAAGCACCCGCAAGGACATGTCCGTATTGTTCACGTCTTTCAATTATAAAAATAAAATACCCTAAGATATTTTTCTTTTTATCTTGAATTTATTACCTAAGAACTGGGGTAGCTGGATTCGAACCAACGCATGAGGGAGTCAAAGTCCCTTGCCTTACCGCTTGGCTATACCCCAATGATGAGATGGAGAGAGAGGGATTCGAACCCCCGAACCCGAAGGAGCGGATTTACAGTCCGCCGCGTTTAGCCTCTTCGCTATCTCTCCAATATTCAACGAAAACTATTATATCATGAAATTTTCAAAAAAACAAGCATTATTTTGTTAAATTATAGTTTTCAATCAAAATTTCCACAGCTTTTTCAAGTTTTTTATAAAAACTATCGACATTTCCATTCTTTATGATAGCAAATTGACTATCTAATTCGGCAATTTCACCAATAACCTTTTTCCCAATCGCCAAAACGTAACCTTCATAGCTGTCTTTTCCAACAGTCACTTTTGCATCTGTTAATTGAATTTCAATTTTCTTATCTTTTTTACTCATACTTTACCTCTTTTCACTTTTTCTATTGTACAAGAAAATGCTCAAACTAGCAAGAAAAAACTCCATTTCAGCCATTACAACTGCTATGGAGTTCTTCTTTACTTCATGTCTTTTAGTCCACTTTGACAATCCATCCCTCTGGTGCTTCCACATCACCAAATTGGATACCGGTCAATTCATCGTAGAGTTTACGTGTAACAGGACCTACTTCTGTTTCACTATAGAAAACATGGAAATCGTCACCGTGTTGGATGCCTCCAATTGGCGAAATAACCGCCGCTGTTCCACAGGCACCTGCCTCTACAAAACGCTCCAAATTATCAATTGGAACATCGCCTTCAATCGGAGTCAAGCCCAAGCGGTGTTCTGCCAAGTAAAGCAAAGAGTACTTGGTAATAGATGGCAAGATCGACGGGCTTAATGGCGTAACAAATTCATTGTCTGCCGTGATTCCAAAGAAATTGGCTGATCCGACTTCTTCAATCTTTGTATGTGTAGATGGATCTAGGTAGATAACGTCAGAAAAGTTGCGAGACTTGGCCATTTTACCTGGAAGGAGACTAGCAGCATAGTTCCCACCTACCTTAGCCGCTCCAGTACCATTTGGAGCTGCACGGTCGTATTCATCCTGAATCAAGAAATTAGTTGGAACCAATCCCCCTTTAAAGTAGTTACCAACTGGCATAGCAAAGATGGTGAAAATATACTCTTCTGCTGGTTTTACCCCGATAATATCCCCAACACCAATCAAAAGTGGACGAAGATAAAGGGTTCCACCTGTTCCATATGGTGGGACGTATTCTTCATTTGCACGCACAACTGCTTTACAAGCTTCTACAAACATTTCTGTCGGAACTTGTGGCATCAAAAGACGGTCGCAAGTACGTTGCAAACGCTTGGCATTTTCGTCAGGACGGAACAGTTGAACACTGCCGTCCTTGGTACGATAGGCTTTCAATCCCTCAAATGCTTGCTGTCCATAGTGGAGACTTGGAGAAGACTCTGAAATATGCAAGGTTGCATCCTCTGTCAATTCTCCTTGATCCCATTGACCATTTTTGTAGTGAGCGATATAACGGTAAGGTAGTTTCATATAAGCAAAACCAAGATTTTCCCAATCAATTGCAACTGTCATGTGTTTCTCCTTTATACTATTCAAACTATGTGTTCTATTCTACACTTTTCTAGTAAAATTTCAAGTATTATTTGTAATTTTCAGAAAATTTTTTCAACACAAAAGAAATCAGCCCTCTGGACTGATTCTTTTTACGAATTTGTTTTGTCTTCTTTAAAGACTTCTTTGAGGTAAGCATCGAAAACTTCCTCATCTGAAATGGTGTCTGAGATAAAGCTTCCGTTGCTAGTACGTTCTGACAAGTTCAAATCTTGCAATCGGCTTTCATAGATTGTTCCCTTGTTAGATTGGACAAGCAAAATTTGGTCGTTTTCTTCCACTTCTGTACTAAAGAGATCACCGATGAAGCCTTGCTCTACAACTGCTCCAGCCAAGAAGACACGGTGCGGTTTGTTTTTCAACTCACGCAAAACTTGTAGGCCTCGTTTGGCACGGCTGGTCGCTGGAATTTCCTCAATGGAAACGCGTTTCAAGCTTCCACGTTGGGTTAGGAGGTAGAAGGATGAGGTGTTACAGATAAAGGCAGCCTGAAGCGCATCATCTGCTTTCAGGTTCATAGCCTTGACGCCCGCAGCCTTGGCACCAACAACTGGAACCTCTTCGATATTGAAACGAAGGGCGTAACCGTTTTGACTAATCAAGAGTACATCATCAAGTCTAATCGGAGCCACTGCTACAATTTGGTCTGTCTCGTCTTTGAGTTTAGCGTACTTAACAGACTTAGACTTGTAGGTCCGCCATGGAGAGAATTCTTTCCGTTCTACACGCTTGATTTGACCAAGGCGAGTCGCTGCAAAATAAGTTGTCGCATCATCAAAATGATCCACGACTTCTGCATAGAGGATTTCTTCATTGGTTTCAAAGTTTGTAATCGTTTGGCTCAAGTGCTCTCCGATGTCCTTCCAGCGAATATCTGCTAATTCATGAATTGGACGATAGATAACATTTCCAAGAGTTGTGAACATCAAGAGGTGCTGGGTTGTCTTGGCAGCTTGCACAAAGATCAGACGATCATCATCACGTTTGCCAATTTCTTCCAGCGTAGAAGCCGCAAAGGAACGTGGGCTGGTACGCTTGATATAACCTGCCTTAGTCACGCTGACATAGGTATCTTCCTCGGAGATAAGACTGGCTGTGTCAATCTCGATTACTTTTGCAGTATCTTCTAAAGAACTCAAACGAGGAGTTGCAAATTTCTTCTTGACCTCACGAAGTTCTTTCTTCATAAGATTGTACATAGTCCGTTCATCACCGATGATGGCTGCAAGCATGGCAATCTTTTCACGAAGTTCTGCTTCTTCTTCCTGCAAGACAACCACGTCTGTATTGGTCAAACGATAAAGTTGCAATGTAACGATAGCTTCAGCCTGTTCCTCAGTAAACTCATAGCTGACTTTGAGGTTTTCCTTGGCGTCAGCCTTGTTCTCAGAAGCACGGATAAGAGCAATGACTTCGTCCAAAATCGAAATCACGCGAATTAAACCTTCAACGATATGGAGACGTTTCTCAGCCTTTTCCTTGTCAAAGCGGGAACGTGCCAGAATCACTTCACGACGGTGGGCGATATAGCTAGACAAGATTGGGACAATCCCAACCTGACGAGGCGTGAAATTGTCAATCGCCACCATGTTGAAGTTGTAGTTGATTTGCAGGTCAGTGTATTTGAAGAGATAGTTGAGTACGAGCTCGGTATTAGCATCTTCCTTGAGCTCAATAGCGATACGAAGACCGTCACGGTCAGACTCATCACGAACCTCAGCAATCCCTGCTACCTTGTTATTGACACGAACATCATCGATTTTCTTAACCAGATTGGCTTTATTGATTTCATAAGGAATCTCAGTGATAACGATTTGTTCCTTACCACCTTTTAACTTTTCAATTTCGGTCTTAGAACGAACGACTACGCGCCCTTTCCCAGTTTCATAAGCCTTCTTGATTTCATCACGACCCTGAATAATCCCCCCTGTTGGGAAGTCTGGTCCAGGCAAGAATTCCATGAGTTTATCCACCTTGGCAGTTGGGTGGTCAATCATGTAAACTGTAGCATCGATAACTTCGGCCAAATTATGTGGTGGAATATCTGTGGCATATCCAGCTGAAATCCCAGTCGAACCATTGACCAAAAGGTTGGGGAAGGCTGCTGGCAGAACAGTTGGTTCTTTCTCGGTATCGTCAAAGTTCCAAGCAAAGGGAACTGTCTTTTTCTCGATATCTTGAAGAAGGTAACCAGCAATCTCAGACAAACGCGCCTCGGTATAACGCATTGCCGCAGGCGGATCTCCGTCCATAGAACCATTATTACCGTGCATTTCAACTAGAATCTCACGGTTCTTCCAGTCCTGTGACATACGGACCATGGCATCATAGATAGAACTGTCACCGTGTGGGTGGAAATTCCCCATGATGTTACCGACAGACTTGGCAGACTTACGGTAGCTCTTGTCAAAAGTATTGCCATCCTTATTCATCGAATAAAGAATGCGACGCTGAACCGGCTTCAATCCATCACGAATATCTGGCAAAGCCCGGTCTTGAATGATGTACTTGGAGTAGCGACCAAAGCGTTCTCCCATGATATCCTCAAGGGACATGTTTTGAATGTTAGACATAATAATTCTCTTTTTAGTGTTTTATTGTAAAGTAAATCTATATTTTATAAATTTAACTGTTTCTTTGTAGGTAGTGAGAAAAGAAGAGCAATCCTACTAATCCTAGAATGAATAAAAGATTAATTTTAATAACAAATAAGCTAAGTAGGGTATTAATTAGGCCGTGAAAAATGGCGCAATAAAGGATCGACTTAGTCTTTTTGAAAACAGCTGCTAGAAGAATACTGAGATAAATTGCAAATAGACTGAATAATATAAAAGACATCCTACTTTGGGAACTCCCAATCACAAACCATAAAGGTACATGCCATATTGCCCAAATACAACCTGTTATCAAACCGGAAATCCAAAAGGAGAATCTAGTTTCAAAAGTTGGTTGCAAGATGCCTCGCCATCCCAGTTCTTCTTCGCCACCATAAACACAGACTGCACTCAAAAAAACAACAAACAAATTTCCTAGTGGAAAAGCCGGATTAAGCTCCTTAGATGAGAAAGCAATGACACCTGTCTGCACGAAAATTAGTAAAAGAAATAACAAAATATATTTCTTTGAGTCCCCTAAGATAAAAGAGACTATGCTTTTAATGGATTTTTGAGGCAAACAAGAAATGGCTGCAATGGTTGGACCGAAACCTCCTAGTAAATGGAGAAAAACTCCTAGTGGACTTGTTAGACTTAAGAGGCTCATTTGCGTCAGAAAAGCGAGCAATCCCCAACCAAATCCCCAAGAAACGAGAAAACTAATCAGTAAAAATTTTGTTATCTTATTATTTTGTAAATGTTTCATTTGTTTCGAGTCTTTCCTTAGCATACTGAATCATCTTCTCAGCAGTTACTTTGTCATAGTGGAGCCCGGTTTTGAGAGAGAAGGCCTGCGCTTCTTTATGGAAAAAGTTCATGGTAGCCAAGAGAGACTTGGTGAGGCTTTTCTGGTCAGAAAAGTCAAGCAAGGCTATAAATTCTTTCTCTTTCTCAGCAGGCAAATAGTTAAAGAGGTACTTGTAGTCCTTGCCAACATCGACCGTTCCCTTATCTGCTGCCACTTGCCAAGCTAAAAGCTTAAGCAATTCTTGCTGACAAATCCCGTAGAGATGGTCCGTCGCATAAATGACTTGCTTGCGATGAATCCCTTTGACCACGTAGGCTGATACCCACCAAAATTCATTGCAGGCTTTGTCAAACTCTATCGCACTAGCTGAGCTTGCCCAGTAACGTTGAGGACTCGGTGAATAAGGTTCAAACAAACCCTTAGGATCTTCTAAAACGGTGAATCCTGCTTCACTATCCACCCACTCTTGAATGTGCTCCTTAGGGCAAAGGGTCAAATCTATCCGATTGCCATCTTCAAAGAGCATGAGATAGAGGTGGCGATGGTCAAGTACGTTATGCTGCTCAATCGTGCGCTTGCCAAACCTTTCCAACCAAGTCAGGTCAGCTAACAGACCATCCAAATCCTCCACGATGTAGACCACATCATAGTCTTGAAACTCATCCCTAGGGGCGTTTGGATTTGTCCGTGAACCAGACATGGCGACAGCCTCGACTTGGAGCACTTTTGCGGTTTGAAAAATTAAATCAAGCATTTCTGTTTCACTTCTCATGTTAATACCTGTTTTTCATTTGATATTCCTGTATATTAGCATACTATTTCTCAAGTTAAAATAGTTAATCAATTATAAAAGATCTAGCTATCCCTCTCTCAAAGTTTTTAATTTCGACAAAATTCTAGATTCATCCATGCTTAAAATAACAAATAAAGTCGAAGTATAGATGTCATCGTACCATTGTTCCAGTTCATCGTCAGTCAAATCAAGGTGATATTGTTTAGCATTGTTATGTCTTAGCCCAAAATTATTATACATTTCAAAAAGCTTTTCAAACGCGATAACCTTTTGATTGTTAACTTTCAAAATATCTTTTAATTCTTCAGAATTATTCAGTTCTCTCCTAAACGGTTCAAGGTAGTTCGCTAAAGAAATAAGTATTTCTTTCTTACGCTGAACATTTCCTTTATTTGCAAAATGATTATATTCTAAAACCTTTATCGCATCTTGAATACTCGTTTCAGATACAATCTGAGAAACTTCTGAGGCATAAACATTCTTTTCAACGATGATTTGACGACCACTTTCTAAAGTAAGAAACTCATGATTCGATAAATCTAGAACTCTGTTGATATTTTCTCTAACAGCATACACATCATCCCTTAATAAGGGATGATTCGGGTTTATAATCAACAACATATCATTTAAAAGCTCAGCAAAAATAAAAAGTTCTTCTAATTCATTATCCGCTTGAGATAAGCAAAACTTTAAGAACTCATCAAAATCTATAAAAGTTCTACGATTTTGATAATTAAGGAATTTATGATTTAGTTCCTCTAACAATCTATTCGATAACAAAATACAGAGATTATCAAATTCCGTGCTCGGGTTAAAATTCATACCATCTAAGATTTCAAAATAATTTTTTCTAACCATCAGAAAACAGTACTCTCCTCCAAGGTAAACTTGACATTGTCCTCAATCCACTTACGGCGTGGTTCGACCTTGTCTCCCATTAGGACATTGACGCGGCGTTCGGCACGAGCTAGATCTTCGATTGTGACACGGATAAGAGTACGGGTTTCTGGGTTCATGGTTGTTTCCCAGAGTTGGTCCGCATTCATCTCACCTAGACCTTTGTAACGTTGGAGGGTAGCGCCTTTACCGAACTGCTTACGAAGTTCTTCTAACTCTCCGTCCGTCCAAGCGTAGGCCACTTCTTCTTTCTTGCCTTTACCTTTAGACATCTTGTAAAGAGGCGGTAAGGCGATATAGACATGTCCTGCCTCAACTAGCGGGCGCATATAACGGTAGAAAAATGTCAAAAGCAAGGTCTGGATATGGGCACCATCTGTATCCGCATCGGTCATGATAATGATCTTGTCATAGTTGGCATCCTCAATGGAGAAGTCTGCACCCACACCCGCACCGATGGTATAAATCATGGTATTGATTTCCTCATTTTTGAGGATATCCGCCATCTTGGCCTTGGCTGTATTAATAACCTTACCTCGAAGAGGCAAGATAGCCTGAAACTTGCGGTCACGACCTTGTTTAGCAGAACCGCCGGCAGAATCCCCCTCGACCAGATAGAGTTCATTCTTTGCAGGGTTTTTAGACTGAGCTGGAGTCAATTTCCCAGACAACAAGCCCTTGTCTTTCTTATTTTTCTTACCATTTCGGCTCTCGTCACGCGCCTTTCGTGCTGCTTCACGCGCATCACGCGCCTTGATAGCCTTGCGGATGAGGTTAGAAGCCAGTTCACCATTTTCCATAAGGAAGAAGGTCAACTTATCAGCTACAATTCCATCCACAACCGGACGAGCTAGTGGACTCCCCAGTTTATCCTTGGTCTGACCTTCAAACTGGAGGTGTTCTTCAGGAACCAGAATAGAAAGAACGGCTGCTAGTCCCTCGCGGTAGTCTGAGCCTTCAAGATTTTTATCTTTTTCCTTGAGAAGTCCCGTCTTACGAGCGTAGTCATTCATAACCTTGGTAATGGCTGACTTGAGTCCTGTCTCATGGGTTCCACCGTCCTTGGTACGAACGTTATTGACAAATGATAAAATATTATCTGAAAATCCATCATTGTACTGGAGGGCAACTTCCACTTGGAAACCATTGTCTTCGCCTTCAAAGTATAGAACTGGCGTCAAGGTTTCCTTGTCTTCATTGAGGTAAGAAACAAAGTCTTGTACCCCGTTCTCATAATGGAACTCGATTGCTTCATCTGTTCGCTTATCTGTCAAAGACAAGGTAACATTTTTTAAGAGAAAGGCTGACTCATTGAGTCGTTCTGAAATGGTATTGTACTTGAAATCAGTAGTAGAAAAGATAGTCGCGTCAGGCATGAAGGTAACTTTGGTACCTGTCTTAGACTTGGGTGCTGTGCCAATTTTCTTCAAGGTTGTGACGGGTTTCCCGCCATTTTCAAAACGTTGCTTGTAGACTGCACCGTCACGAGTGATTTCAACTTCCAACCAGCTAGAAAGGGCATTAACGACAGAAGAACCAACCCCGTGGAGACCTCCAGATGTCTTATAACCCCCTTGACCGAATTTTCCTCCAGCGTGGAGAATGGTAAAGATAACTTCAACAGTTGGAATTCCCATGGCGTGCATCCCGGTCGGCATCCCTCGACCATGGTCTTGAACGGTTAGACTGCCGTCTTTATTGATGGTCACATCAATGCGGTCACCAAATCCAGACAAGGCTTCATCGACTGCATTGTCCACAATTTCCCAGACTAGGTGATGGAGACCAGCACCGTCGGTCGATCCAATATACATCCCCGGACGTTTACGGACCGCATCCAACCCTTCTAGCACCTGAATGGCGTCATCATTGTAGTTATTAATATTGATTTCCTTTTTTGACACAAGGAACCTCCTATTTGTTCATCTTTTCTATTTTACAGGTTTTCTAGGGATTTTGCAAAATTTTTCCCGTTCAGCTGTCACAATTTTAAAGGATATTCTCATCATTTCTACACTATTTCATGGTATAATAGGTCTATGATGACATTTGTATTATTAATTTCAGCTTATCTACTAGGCTCAATCCCTTCTGGTCTTTGGATCGGACAAATCTTCTTTCAAACAAATCTGCGAGAGCATGGTTCTGGAAATACTGGAACAACCAACACTTTCCGTATTTTGGGTAAGAAAGCAGGTATGGCAACCTTTGTAATTGACTTCTTTAAAGGAACCTTGGCCACTCTGCTTCCAATTCTTTTCCACCTACAAGGTGTATCACCTCTTGTCTTTGGACTTTTGGCTGTCATTGGACATACCTTTCCTATCTTTGCAGGCTTTAAGGGGGGCAAGGCTGTCGCAACTAGCGCTGGAGTTGTTTTCGGATTTGCGCCTATCTTCTGTCTCTATCTAGCAGTCGTATTCTTTGGAAGCCTCTATCTTGGTAGTATGATTTCCTTGTCTAGCGTTACTGCTTCTATCGCAGCCGTTATCGGAATTCTCCTATTTCCACTATTTGGTTTCATCCTAAACAGCTATGACCTTCTTTTTATCGTGATTATCCTAGCGCTTGCTAGCTTGATTATCATTCGTCACAAGGATAATATCACACGCATCAAAAACAAAACTGAAAACCTTGTTCCTTGGGGACTCAACTTGACTCATCAAAATCCTAAAAAATAAAACGCCAGTTTGAACTGACGTTTTTTTGTATGCTTATTTTGATTTGATGTAGTTGATACCATCTGCCTTTGGTGCAACAGCTTTTCCAAAGAAGGCTGCCAAGACAATAACTGTCAAAACATAAGGCGCAACTTGGAGGTATACCGCAGGTACTCCTTGCAAGAAAGGAAGTTGGGAACCAATAACGGCCAAACTTTGAGAGAGTCCAAAGAAGAGACTTGAAAGCATAGCTCCGATTGGATTCCATTTACCAAAGATCATTGCAGCAAGAGCGATAAATCCAGGACCGACAATAGTCGTTACTGAGAAGTTGACAGAGATTGATTGAGCATAAATCGCTCCACCAATTCCCCCTAGGAAACCTGAAATAATAACCCCAAGATACCGCATCTTGTAGACATTTATCCCCAAGGTATCTGCTGCTTGAGGGTGTTCACCAACAGAGCGAAGGCGAAGACCAAAGCGTGTCTTAAATAGAATAAACCAAGCAAGGAAAGAGAAGGCAATCGCGATATAACCTAGCAAACTTGTTGACTTGAAGAAGATATCTCCAATCACTGGGATATCAGCCAAAATTGGGAAATCAAAACGTCCAAAAGTCTGGCTTAAGTTATCCGTTTGCCCTTTGTTATAAAGAACTTTAACCAAGAAAACTGCTAGGGCAGGAGCCATCAAGTTCAATACTGTACCACTGACAACATGGTCCGCACGGAAATGAACCGTTGCGACGGCATGGATGAGGGAGAAAATAGCTCCCACGATACCAGCAACTAACAAGGAAATCCAAGGAGTCGCTGCTCCAAGTTGTTCTGCAAACTCAAGGTTAAAGACAACCCCAGAAAAGGCTCCCATAACCATAATTCCTTCAAGACCGACGTTAACGACACCACCACGTTCAGAGAAAACTCCTCCGATACTCGTAAAAATAAGTGGTGCTGAGTAAATCAGCATAGAAGAGACCAAGAGGGTGAGTAATGTTGTAATAGACATCCTTACTTACCTCCTTTAACTTGTTTTTTCGGTTTGACAAAGCGTTCAATAATATAGTGAACACTGACAAAGAAGATAATAGACGCTGTTACAATGCTGACAAGCTCAGACGGAACTTGCGCTGCGTTCATACCTGGCGCACCAACTTGCAGAACACCAAATAAGAAGGCTGCAAAGAGGATTCCAATTGGTGAATTTCCAGCAAGCAAACTAACTGCCATCCCGTTAAATCCGATAGCTAATGATGATCCCTGAACGTAAACGTTTTGGAAGGTTCCAAGTCCTTCGACCGCTCCACCAAGACCAGCCAAGGCACCAGAGATAATCATTGATAGGATGATTGTACGTTTTGCTGAAATACCAGCGTACTCTGAAGCATGGGGATTGAGACCAACTGCACGAATTTCAAAACCGAGAGTCGTTTTCTTAAGCAAGAACCAAATCACACCAACAGCAATGATAGCAAAGAAGATACCGATATTCATCCGAGAATTGCCAGTCAACTCTGATAACCATGGTGTCTGGTAACTAGCATTGGCACTCACACGAATCGTTGAGTCTGTACTTTGCATAAAGTCTTTCGGAAAAGAATGAATAAAGGCGTTCCCTACATACAATACAATGTAGTTCATCATAATGGTTACGATAACCTCTGACGTACCGAGATAAGCTCTGAGAATACCTGGAATCGCACCAACAATTCCACCTGCGATCAGAGCAATCACTACAGTCGCTAAAATCAACATTGGACGTGGCATGTCTGGATGCGACAAGGCAAACCAACCGCTGAGAATCCATCCTGCTAGAGCTTGACCTGGCAAACCAACGTTAAAGAAACCTGCCCGACTAGCGACAGCGAAACCAAGACCAATCAAGACCAGAGGACCCATGGCACGGAAAATTTCTCCAATCCCACGGAGGCTACCAAAAGCTGTATAAAACAACTCCTCATACCCCCAGATAGCATCGTAGCCGAAAATCCACATGACAATGGCTCCGAGCAAGATTCCTAAGAATACGGAAATCAAGGGAACCGAAATTTGTTGTAATTTTTTAGACATCACTCTTCTCCTTTCCCAAGTCTCCACCAGCCATCAAGACACCAAGTTCTTGTTTGTTAGTCGTTTCTGGCGATACAATACCTTGAATCTTCCCATCGTGGATAACAGCAATACGGTCTGAGACATTTAAAATCTCATCCAATTCAAAACTGACAACGAGAACAGCCTTGCCATTATCACGTTCCTCAATCAAGCGTTTGTGAATGTACTCAATGGCACCAACGTCCAAACCACGAGTTGGCTGGCTGACGATAAGGAGTTCAGGATCACGATCAATCTCACGAGCAATAATCGCTTTTTGTTGATTTCCTCCTGAAAGAGCTGCTGCTGGAACAAATTCGCTTGCCGCACGGACGTCAAATTCTTCCATCAATTTCTTAGCATGTGAAGTGATATTCGCATAGTTCAAAATACCATTCTTACTAAGTGGTTCTTTATAGTAGGTTTGAAGAGCGATATTTTCTGAAATCATCATCTCCAAAATCAATCCATCACGGTGACGGTCTTCAGGAACATGCCCTACACTGAGTTCCGTAATTTGTCGTGGGTGCATTCCCACGATTGATTTGCCTTTTAATTCAATACTACCAGACTCAACCTTACGAAGGCCTGTAATGGCTTGAATGAGTTCAGATTGACCATTGCCATCAATACCTGCAATACCGACAATTTCACCAGCACGAACATCCAAAGAAAGATTCTTCACAGCTGGAACACCACGGTTTTCATTAACAACCAAGTCCTTGATAGACAAGACCACTTCTTTTGGTTGAGGTGCCTGTTTTTCCGTTTTAAAGGAAACAGAGCGTCCAACCATCATTTCTGCCAAGTCCGCATTTGTTGCGCCTGCGATTTCAACCGTCTGGATTGATTTCCCACGACGGATAACTGTCACTCGATTAGATACCGCACGAATCTCATCTAACTTGTGGGTGATTAGGATGATGGATTTGCCTTCCTTGACAAGATTACGCATAATTGCCATCAACTCATCAATCTCTGAAGGAGTCAATACTGCCGTAGGTTCGTCAAAGATGAGGATATCAGCACCACGATAAAGTGTCTTCAAGATTTCTACACGTTGTTGAGCACCAACGGAAATATCTGCCACCTTGGCAGCAGGATCCACTGCCAAACCATAACGTTCAGAAAGAGCCTTGATTTCTTTAGTAGCTTCAGCTATATCTAGCACACCATTTTTAGTGATTTCACTCCCCAAAATGATATTTTCAGCTACTGTAAAAGCTTCAACCAACATAAAATGTTGGTGAACCATCCCAATTCCTAGACTAGCAGCTTTAGAAGGGGAGTCTAGTTTTACAACCTGACCATTCACCGCAATTTCACCACTAGTTGGCTCAAGAAGTCCTGCCAGCATATTCATCAGAGTGGATTTACCCGCTCCATTTTCTCCTAAAAGTGCATGGATTTCACCTTTTCGCAGTTGCAAATTGATCTTGTCGTTTGCTACAAATTCACCAAACACCTTGGTAATATCCCGCATCTCAATGACATTTTCGTGTGCCATATGCTTTTCCTTTCCGAGGTTTATTTTGTTTCAATAAAACCTGCTAATCGTGTTAACAAGTTCTATTGAGACAAAAAATTGCCTCAATTCTCAAAGAAGCGACCGATGGTCGCTTCCTAAGAAATGACTTTTATCCATTATTTTTCAGGAACTTTTACGCTTCCGTCAAGGATTTTAGCTTTTGCGTCTTCAACAGCTTTTTTACCTTCTTCTGAAAGGTTTGTTACTGCCAAGTCAACCCCTTTATCCTTCAATGAGTAGACAATAACTTGTCCGCCAGGGAATTCACCTTTTTCTGTTTTGTTGGCAATATCTTTTACAGTTGTACCAACTTGTTTCAATGTAGATACAAGAACAAAGTTTGATTCTTTACCATCTTTAGAAGTGTATTTACCTTCTGCTGCTTGGTCACGGTCTACACCAATAACCCAAACTTTTTCGTTTTCATTTTTGCTTTCGTTCAAAGATTTTGCTTCAGCAAAGACACCAGCACCTGTACCACCAGCTGCTTGGTAGACAACGTCTGCACCTGCAGCGTATTGAGCTGCTGCAATTGTTTTACCTTTAGCAGCATCACCAAATGAACCAGCGTAGTCAACTTGTACCTTAATAGAAGGGTCTACTGAGGCAACACCAGCCTTAAATCCAGCAGCGAAACGTGAAATAACTTCAGATTCGATACCACCTACAAAACCAACTTGTTTTGTTTTAGTTGTTTTCGCTGCTGCAACACCAGCAAGGTAAGCTGCTTCGTTATCAGCAAATGTTACGCTCGCAACATTCTTTTGATCTTTGATCACATCATCAATCAAGACATAGTTTAAGTCAGAGTGATCTTTTGCTGCTTCCTCAACTGCATTGTGAAGGGCGAAACCAACACCGAAGATCAGGTTGTAACTTCCAGCCGCTTGTTGCAAGTTGTTAGCATAGTCTGCTTCGCTTGTTGATTGGAAGTAAGTATAACCTTTATCTTTAGAAAGATTGTGTTCTTTACCCCAGTCTTGCAAACCTTCCCAAGCTGATTGGTTAAATGATTTATCATCAACACCACCAGTATCTGTTACGATCGCTGCTTTGGTCTTCATTTCTGATGAAGATGAAGCTGCGTTACGAGAAGAGCGGTTACCACATGCAGCAAGTCCAACTGCTGCTACTGCAACTAGACCAAGGCCTAGCCATTGTTTCTTGTTCATTACTGAACCTCCTAAATAAGATGTGCAACGATGTTGCAAGTTTGGATTATTTGGTCACACAGACCACAGCCACTGCAAGAGTGACCCAGACTAATTTAAGTCTGTAAATGAGTATGGAAGTAACTCCCCGACCGTCATCTCGACCGTCGATTTATCTTTAGCGACTAAGGTCACTTTTAGATCTTTTTCAAAAAATTCAACCATGACCTGGCGGCAAGCACCACATGGCGAGATGGGTTTTTCAGTTTGTCCGTAGACAATCAACTCTGAAAACTCTCTTTGGCCTTCGGAAACTGCTTTGAAAATCGCTGTACGCTCTCCACAGTTTGTCAAAGAATAGCTAGCATTCTCAATATTAACACCCGTATAAATGCTACCGTCCTTAGCTACTAAAATAGCTCCAATAGGAAAATGAGAATAGGGTACATAGGCTTGTTTGCTGGTTTCAATTGCTAGTTCAATCAACTCAGTAGTCGCCATCTGCTAATTCTCCTTTTAAAATTGCAACGCCAGCTGATGTTCCGATACGGGTAGCGCCCGCTTCCACAAAAGCAACAGCATCCGCATAAGAACGAGCACCACCAGCAGCCTTAACTCCCATATCTGGTCCGACTGTTTTACGCATCAACTGAACATCCTCAATAGTGGCACCACCAGTTGAAAATCCAGTCGATGTTTTGACAAAGTCAGCGCCTGCTTTCTGGGATAATTGGCAAGCCACAACCTTCTCATCGTCCGTCAACAAGCAAGCTTCGATAATGACTTTCACCAACTTGTCGCCACTTGCTTCTACAACAGCACGGATGTCCGATTCAACCAAATCAAGATTACCTGATTTGAGGGCACCGACATTGATAACCATATCAATCTCATCTGCACCATTTTGGATGGCTTCCTTGGTTTCAAAAGCTTTTACAGCTGAAGTTGTCGCTCCCAAGGGGAAACCAACTACTGTACAAACCTTTACATTTGAGCCTTCAAGTCCTGTTTTCGCATGTTTAACCCATGTGGGATTAACACAAACGCTGGCAAAGTCATACTCACGCGCTTCAGATAGCAAACGATCAATTTGTTCTTGACTCGCATTTTGCTTCAAAAGCGTATGATCGATATATTTATTCAACTTCATATTCGGATTCTCCCTGATTTTATGAGATAATTTCTATAATTTCTCGTAAACTTTGCACTCCATCATTTATTTTAACATATTTTTGAAATTCTGTAACTAGTTCAGAAGAAATTTTTCCATTTGTATAAACTTTTGCAACAATTTCTCCTTTTTGAACGGAGTCTCCAACTTTCTTTTCAAAAACAATCCCTGTTTCATAGTCCAAGTCATCAGACTTGACTGCACGACCGGCTCCTAGTCTCATGGCATAGAGGCCAAATTCCATAGCTGGAAGAGCTGAAATAACACCCGTTTCTTGAGCAGGGATTTCCACCACATGGGCAACCTTAACGGGGCGATAGAGATCATCTAAATCACCGCCTTGTGCTGCTACCATTTCTTCAAACTTAGCTAATGCTTGACCATTCTCAAGATGTTGACGGATTTCCTCGACCGTTTTCTCAACATCAGCCAAGCCAAGCATAATCTGAGCTAGCTCGCAGATAAAATAACTAATATCTTCTCGGCCTTTACCTTGAAGAATCTCGATTGCCTCAAGGATTTCGAGACGATTGCCAATGGCTCTTCCCAGAGGTTGGCTCATATCGGTAATGACGGCTACCGTCTTTCGACCAACTGCCTTACCAAGATCCACCATGGTTTGAGCCAATTCACGCGCCTCATCGACAGTCTTCATAAAGGCACCCTCACCGACTGTTACATCTAGCAAAATGGCATCAGCCCCTGCAGCGATTTTCTTGCTCATAACAGAACTAGCAATCAAAGGAATCGTGTCGACAGTTGCAGTCACATCACGGAGGGCATAGAGAAGCTTGTCTGCTTTAACCAGCTGATCGGACTGCCCAATGACAGATACACCAATGTCCTGTACCTGACGAATGAAATCCTCTTGACTGCGCTCCACTTGGTAGCCCTTGATGGACTCCAATTTATCAATTGTCCCACCAGTATGACCGAGGCCACGACCACTCATTTTAGCAACGGGCACACCAAAGCTGGCTACTAAAGGAGCTAAAATCAAGGTCACCTTATCACCAACACCACCAGTCGAGTGTTTATCTACTTTGATACCATCTATAGCTGACAAATCAAACTCTTGACCAGTCTTAACCATATTCATCGTCAGATCAGAAATCTCACGTGTGGTCATTCCTTTGAAATAAACCGCCATAGCAAAGGCAGACATCTGATAGTCTGGAACAGTTCCAGCCACAAAGCCTTCAACCAGCCACTTGATTTCATTTGCAGTCAGTTCTTGACCATCTCGTTTTTTTTGGATTAAATCAACTGCTCTCATTCTTTCACACTTCTAAGGATATAATATCCCTTATCTTTCTTTACGATTTCACAATTTCCAAAAACGTCTCCCATCTTGCTTTTGGCACTTGGAGCTCCTTGCTTTTTCTGAATGACGATGGTCAAATCTCCTCCGTCTTTCAAGAAATCTCTGCTCTTTTCGATAATCTCATGAACAACCTGTTTGCCCGCTCGAATCGGCGGATTGGAAATAACATGGTCAAATTTCCCTTCAACTTGCTCATAGATGTTGGATTGGAAAATAGTTGCTGAAACTTGATTTCTCTCAGCATTTTTTCGCGCTAGGTCCAAGGCACGATTATTGATATCAACCATGGTCGCTTGGACACCATAGGCCTTGACCAAAGAAAGCCCTAGGGGACCATATCCACAGCCTACATCAAGGACCGTTTCTCCTTTGTTAACCTCTAGACACTTCAATAAAAGCTGACTCCCAAAGTCGACCATTTTCTTGCTAAAAACACCCGCATCCGTCAAAAAGGTCATTTTTTGTCCCAACAGCTCCACTCTCAACTCATGAATGTCGTGAGCAGCGTCAGGATTTTCTGCATAATACATTTTACTCATGAAACTATTTTACCATATTTTAGTGAAATGTTAAATCGTTTACAAAGCTGAAATTCAACAAACAAACCAAATATGTTATAATAATAATTAAATGATCTTTGTATTTTGCACTGTTATAGCAACTTTCAAGAATCAGAATGATAAATATCGAATTTCATTCTCTCTTTGACTACGAAATATGATATACTAAGGTATCAAACGAGGAAACATTATGACCAACGAATTTTTACATTTTGAGAAAATCAGCCGCCAAACCTGGCAGTCCTTGCATCGCAAGACAACCCCTCCCTTGACGGAAGAAGAACTGGACTCCATCAAGAGTTTTAACGACCAAATCAGCCTACAAGATGTGACAGACATCTATCTGCCACTGGTTCATCTTATCCATATCTATAAAAAAGCCAAAGAAGATTTGTCTTTCTCAAAAGAAATCTTTCTTCAAAGAGATAGCAAGCCCCAACCTTTTATTATTGGGGTTTCGGGTAGTGTTGCTGTGGGGAAATCGACCACTAGCCGCCTCCTACAAATCCTTCTCTCCCGTACACTTGCCGATGCTACTGTAGAACTAGTGACAACGGATGGCTTTCTCTATCCCAACCAAACTTTAATTGACCAAGGTATCTTAAATCGCAAAGGTTTTCCTGAAAGTTATGATATGGAAGCCTTGCTGAATTTTCTTGACCGCCTAAAAAATGGACAGGATGTCGATATTCCAGTCTATTCTCATGAAGTGTATGACATCGTTCCTGGGGAAAAACAACGGGTCAAAGCCGCTGACTTTGTCATCGTTGAAGGAATCAATGTCTTTCAAAATCCTCAAAATGAGCGCCTTTACATCACTGATTTCTTTGATTTCTCCATCTACGTGGATGCTGCTGTCGAGGACATTGAAAGTTGGTATCTGGATCGTTTCTTAAAACTCCTCAGCTTTGCCCAGAATGATCCTGAAAGCTACTACCACCGCTTTACACAAATGCCGATTGGAGAGGTCGAAGCCTTCGCTCATCAGATCTGGACCAGCATTAATCTAATAAATCTACAAAACTATATCGAACCGACAAGGAATCGTGCCGAGATCATTCTCCACAAGGCTAAAAACCATGAAATCGATGAAATTTACCTAAAAAAATAATTTCCCCTTGTCAAAACCTAAGTTTTCAGATATAATAGTATAGTTAGTAAATATGGAGGTAAGAACATTGGCAAACATTAAATCAGCTATCAAACGCGCTGAATTGAACGTTAAACAAAACGAAAAAAACTCAGCTCAAAAATCAGCTATGCGTAC
Organism: Streptococcus oralis subsp. dentisani; assembly: GCF_002096615.1. GTDB lineage: Bacteria > Bacillota > Bacilli > Lactobacillales > Streptococcaceae > Streptococcus > Streptococcus oralis_U. The sequence goes on along the minus strand of NZ_NCUX01000033.1, from coordinate 258,546 downwards.
TGCTATCAAAGCTTTCGAAGCAAACCCTTCTGAAGAACTTTTCCGTGCTGCTAGCTCAGCTATCGACAAAGCAGAAACTAAAGGTTTGATTCATAAAAACAAAGCAAGCCGCGATAAAGCTCGTCTTTCAGCTAAACTTGCTAAATAAGAAACAGTCCATAGAGGCTGTTTTTTTGACCTCTAATCAGAAAAGGTAGAAAATGAAAATCGCAATCATCGGATATTCTGGATCCGGCAAGTCAACCCTAGCTGAGAAATTATCAAACTACTACTCTACTCCTAAACTGCATATGGATACACTTCAATTTCAACCTGGTTGGCAAGACAGTGACCGTGATTGGATGGAAACTGAGATGAAAAACTTCCTCACCAATCACTCAGACTGGATTATCGATGGCAATTATTCTGGGTGCTATTACGAGGAAAGAATGCAGGAAGCGGACCAAATCATCTTTCTCAATTTTTCCCCATGGACTTGTCTCTTTCGAGCCTTCAAACGGTATCTCACTTACCGAGGCAAGGTCCGAGAAAGTATGGCTGCAGGTTGTCCTGAACGCTTCGACTGGGACTTTATCCGATGGATTCTCTGGGATGGGCGGAGCAAATCCGCTAAGGAACGTTATCAGCAGATTCAAGAAAGCTATCCAGAGAAAGTAATTGTTCTCAGGTCGCAAAAGGAGATGGACTACTTCTTAGAAAATCTCGCGCATAACAAGAAAAACCAACGTACCTAACGTTGGTTTTTTGCTTTTATCCAATCACACTTCCGTTTGGTACAGCTGGATCAACTGTGAGAAGGGTTAATTTGCCATCATGTTCAGCTGAGAGGATCATCCCTTGGCTGATATATTTTTTCATCATTTTACGTGGTTTGAGGTTGGCAACGATTTGGACTTTCTTGCCGACCAATTCTTGTTCGTTTGGATAGTATTTTGCAATTCCTGATAGGATTTGACGATCTTCACCATCACCTGCATCTAGGCGGAATTGAAGCAACTTATCAGATCCTTCCACTTTAGAAACTTCTTTAACTTCTGCGACACGGATTTCAACCTTATCAAAATCTTCAAACTTGATTTCATCCTTGTTGAGCTGGATTTCAACTTCGTCTGGATTCCATTCTTTTTCGACTGCTGGTTTGTTTCCTTCCATTTGTTCCTTGATATAGGCGATTTCTTCTTCCATATCCAAACGTGGGAAGATTGGTGTTCCTTTGGCTACTACTGTTACACCCTCAGGAAAATCCCCCAAGCTCAAGTTCTCAAGACTAGTAACTTCTGCGAGACCAAGCTGAGTCAAGACTGCGCGACTGGTTTCCATCATAAATGGCTCAATCAAGTGTGCTACGACACGGAGGCTAGCTGCCAAGTGGCTCATAACACTTGCCAATTGGTCGCGAAGGGCTTCATCCTTAGCCAAGACCCATGGGGCTGTCTCATCAATGTATTTGTTAGTACGAGAGATAAGCATCCAGACTGCTTCTAAAGCACGTGGGTAGTCAACTGCATCCATGTGTGTATGGTAATCAGCGATTGATTGTTCTGCAACGTCAGCAAGAGCATGGTCATATTCTATCACACCTTCTACATAGGCAGGGATTTGCCCATCAAAGTACTTGTTAATCATAGAAACCGTACGGTTTAGGAGATTTCCAAGGTCATTGGCCAATTCATAATTGATACGGCCTACATAGTCCTCAGGAGTGAAGGTTCCGTCTGAACCAACTGGAAGGCTACGCATGAGGTAGTAACGAAGTGGATCCAGTCCATAGCGCTCTACTAACATTTCAGGATAAACAACATTCCCCTTAGATTTAGACATCTTGCCGTCTTTCATGACGAACCAACCATGGGCAATCAAACGTTCAGGCAACTTCATATCCAACATCATGAGAAGAATTGGCCAGTAGATTGAGTGGAAACGAAGAATGTCTTTTCCGACCATGTGGAAGACTGTTCCATTCCAGAATTTATCATAGTTAGCATGATCGTCTTGACCGTAACCAAGAGCAGTCGCATAGTTAAGAAGGGCATCAATCCAAACATAGACAACGTGTTTTGGATTGGATGGGACCGGAACTCCCCATGTAAAGGTTGTACGAGAAACCGCTAAGTCTTCCAAACCTGGCTCGATAAAGTTACGCAACATTTCATTGAGGCGACCATCAGGAGTGATAAAGTCTGGATGCGATTTGAAAAATTCTACCAAACGATCTTGGTATTTGCTGAGGCGAAGGAAATAAGATTCTTCTGAAACCCACTCCACTTCATGTCCTGATGGAGCGATACCGCCTGTTACATTTCCAGCTTCGTCACGGAAAACTTCTGCAAGCTGGCTTTCTGTAAAGAATTCCTCATCTGAAACTGAATACCAACCAGAGTATTCGCCCAAGTAAATATCATCTTGAGCAAGTAAGCGTTCAAAGACCTGAGCCACTACTTTTTCATGGTAATCATCAGTTGTACGGATGAATTTATCATATGAGATATCGAGTAATTTCCAGAGTTCTTTGACTCCAACCGCCATCCCATCAACATAGGCTTGTGGTGTGATGCCAGCTTCTTCCGCTTTTTGCTGGATTTTCTGACCATGCTCATCAAGACCTGTCAGATAAAAGACATCGTAGCCCATAAGGCGTTTGTAGCGAGCTAGGACATCACAAGCGATGGTTGTGTAGGCAGAACCGATATGAAGTTTACCAGATGGATAGTAAATCGGTGTTGTAATATAAAAATTCTTTTCAGACATATTTTTTCCTTTCCAGGCAAATGAAACCTGTTTTTCTAACACTTCATTATATCATATTTTTAGTGATTTTCGATAGGAAAATCCATACAAAAACAAGATAGACAAGTGTCCATCTTGTTTATCTTATTCATAGCGAAGGGCTTCAATTGGATCAAGCTTAGACGCTTTATTGGCTGGTAAGACCCCAAAGATCATACCAACGCTGGCCGAAACAGCCAAGCTAAAGAGAGCAATCGGTAGCGAGACACCAATTTCTATTCCTTCCATCATATTTTTTAGCAAGGCCCCTGCTAGTGCGGTCAAGCCTGCTGCACTAACAAGTCCGATAAGACCACCTAATAAGGTCAAAATCATGGACTCAATCAAAAACTGTACCAAGATATTAGCCCGTGTAGCTCCCAATGCTTTACGAAGACCAATCTCACGAGTACGCTCCGTTACAGAAACCAGCATAATATTCATAACTCCAGTCCCTCCCACAAAGAGAGAGATTCCTGCGATAGCACTAATAATAGCGGTCATAAAACCAAAGATTTGCTGAACCTCTGCAAAAGCGGCGGTTTCGTCTACAACCTGATATTCTCCCTGCTGTACTCCTGCAATTTCTGTCATCTTGCGTGCGAGTTCTGGCCCCAAAGTCGGAGTTAGACTCGTATCATTCACACGAAAGACAATATTAGAAATTTCCTCCACATTAAAATTAGCTGCTACAGAAGCATTGGTTGTAATCGGTAAGCCACCTACACCAAACATCTTAGCACTTTTAACAGCAGGACTAGAGTAAACACCAACCACGCGATAGCTATATCCATTGGCTGAAATGATTTGATTGAGTGCTGCCTGAGGCGAGTCAAAAAGACTTTTAGCGAGTTCTTCATCTAGCAAAATCACACTTGCAAAATCTCGGTAATCTTGTTCTCTCAGATCCCTACCTGCAATAATTTTATTTTCTACAGCAGACATATAAGTCATATTTCCACCTGTCAGACTTGCTCTCTCTACCTTTTTATCCTTATAGGTCAAAGTAACATTTGTACTATTAGTCACATAATAGCCATCTACACCTTTTAGTTTGGCAGCTTCCTTAACCCACGATTCCTGTGTTTTAGGTGGTTCTACGTGAACATCTTCTTTACCAGATAGTGTCAGTGCAGATTGCTTTTGTGTAAAGGAACCGTCCTTACTTTTAATTGGTGAGAAAAACACCTGAATATTTTTCTGAGATTTTGTCATATTTTTATTGACCTGACGAGACATAGAGTCCCCTAAAGCCATGATGACAACTACTGAAGAGACTCCGATGATAATGCCAATCATGGTCAAAAAGGAGCGCATCTTGTGTGCCATAATAGATGAAAAGGCAAATTTCAGATTTTGCATCTTAGTTCTCCTTTCCTTCCAAACGAGCGCTATCAGACGAAATAACTCCATCACGGATTACAATTTGACGTTTTGCATAGGCTGCAATTTCGGGCTCGTGCGTTACCATAATAATAGTCTTGCCTTCTTCATTTAACTCAACCAAGAGTTCCATGATTTGACTTCCTGTTTTCGTATCCAAGGCACCTGTCGGTTCATCAGCTAGGATGATTGAGGGATCGTTAACAAGAGCACGCGCAATGGCCACCCGTTGTTTTTGACCGCCAGACAACTCCGAAGGAAGGTGATGAATACGATCAGTCAACTCTACTTTACTTAGATATTCCTCTGCCAACTTGCGACGTTGGGCAGCTGGAGCTCCGGCATAAATCAAGGGTAACTCGACATTTTGAACAGCATCCATCTTTGACAAAAGAAAGAACTGTTGAAAGACAAAGCCAATTTGTTGGTTACGTACCTGTGCCAACTGCTTTTCACCTAGACGGGCCACTTCTTGACCTTCTAGATAGTATTCGCCGCTAGTTGGGGTGTCCAGCATTCCGATGGTATTCATCAGAGTAGATTTACCCGAACCAGATGGTCCCATAATGGCAACAAATTCCCCTTCGCCAATCTCCAAATTAATATTTTTCAAGACCTGCAGTTCCTGTTCACCATTTCGATAGCTCCGGCAGATGTTTTTTAGACTAATTAGTTGTTTCATCAGCCTTTACCTCTTTTCCTTCTTCCAAGGAAGTCGTTGGATTACTGATGACTTTGGTTCCGTCTGTCAAACCAGATGTGATCTCTTGGTTTTCTGCGTCAGCATTTCCTAAGCTAACTTCAACCTTCTTAGCCTTATTCTCTTCGTCAACAACCCAAACGTAGTTTTTCCCGTCTTCAGTAATGACACTGGTTAAGGGTACGAGGATTGATTTCTTGTCACTTTTAACCTCAACACTAACGGTAAAACCTGGTCTCAAATCACCAATCTCACTCGTCACTTCAATCGTATAGGGATATTTAGAACCAGTATTCCCCCCAGTTATAGCATTCGTTCCTTCTCCACTATTTTTAGGGTAAGCTGAAATAAAGCTGATCTTCCCTGTCCAAGTTTTATCTTGGTAAACTTTAGAAGAGAAGGTCACTTCTTGGCCAACCGAAAGGTTGGCAAGATTGTACTCGGAAAGTTCTCCCTTGACTTGTAGATTGTCGTTACTTACTACATGAACCATCACTTGATTTGCAGCAGTTGTGGACTTTGATACATTGCGATTAACTTCTACAACTGTACCTTCTAGCGTACTCAGAACCTTTGTTGCGTCCAATTGGGCTTGCGCCTTTTTAAGTTGCGCCTCTGCATCAGCACGACTATCACGAGCATCACTAATTTGAGAATCAATGGAAGAGACAGAAGAACTCTGTGCTCCATCATCATATCCTTCCGAATCAGCTAGAGTGTTGTTTCGTGATTCCTTCAAGTCATTGATACGACGATCCGCCTTGGCTATGGCACGGTTAGCTGCATCATAAGCAGATTGCGCTTCTGTGCTGTTGTATTTTACGAGCGCTTGTCCTTTGTCAACCTTATCTCCAACAGAAACCAAAATCTCATCTACCTCACCCTTACTTACATCCAAATAAACATATTGTTCATTTTTTGCGGTGACAGTACCAGATAAAAGAACAGAGGAGGCAACTGTTCCTTCCTTTGCGACTACGAGATGCGATGTGTCATCCTTACCGGCAGCCTGAGAGGGCTGTCTAAATAGCAAAATACCCGCTGCACCGATTATAATAATACTTGCAGCACCAATAGCTGTGTATAGTTGCCATTTTTTAGTTTTCTTATTCCCCTTCATCACAAAACTCCTATTTTATTTTCAATACAAAGACTATTATAGCAAATTTACCTACTCTAAACAATGATTGTTCAGAGAGAAAAGAGAACAATTCAGGAAACATGCCTTGTTTCCACTTGATTTATGCGAAATTGTACTAGTAACATCATACACCTTATTTCTATATTTAGCAAGTGATTTCTGCTATTTCTTTAGGGCGTAGCAGATTTTTGCATTCAAAAAATAAAAACGATAGAATATGACTATCAAATCTATAAGGAGTTTTCTATGAGAGAATATGATATCATCGCTATCGGCGGAGGGAGCGGTGGCATTGCCACTATGAACCGCGCTGGCGAACACGGTGCTAAAGCAGCTGTTATCGAGGAGAAAAAATTAGGTGGAACCTGCGTCAATGTCGGCTGTGTTCCTAAGAAAATCATGTGGTATGGAGCGCAAATCGCTGAAAGCTTCCACCACTACGGCCCTGACTACGGGTTTACGAGTTCAGATGTTCAATTTGATTTCGCCAAACTTCGTCAAAACCGTGAAGCCTATATCGACCGTGCCCGCTCGTCTTATGATGGAAGTTTCAAGCGCAACGGCGTTGATTTGATTGAGGGTCGTGCTCATTTCGTTGATGCTCACACAGTCAGCGTTAATGGTGAATTGATTCGTGCCAAGCATATCGTGATTGCGACTGGCGCTCGTCCAAGCATCCCAACTATTCCTGGAGCTGAACTCGGTGGTAGCTCAGACGATGTCTTTGCTTGGGAACAACTTCCTGAATCCGTTGCTATCCTAGGCGCTGGCTATATCGCGGTTGAGCTAGCAGGTGTTCTTCATGCACTCGGTGTAAAAACTGATTTGTTCGTTCGTCGCGACCGTCCTTTGCGTAGTTTTGACAGCTACATCGTGGAAGGTCTCGTCAATGAGATGGAAAAAACAGGCCTACCTTTGCACACCCATAAGGTACCGGTCAAACTAGAAGAATCAGAGCAAGGTATTACCATTTATTTCGAAGACGGTTCTAGTCACACTGCAAGCCAAGTTATCTGGGCTACCGGCCGCCGTCCAAATGTAGACGGGTTGGAGTTAGAAAAGGCCGGAGTTACACTCAACCAACGTGGATTTATCCAAGTGGATGAGTATCAAAATACAGTTGTTGATGGTATCTATGCCCTTGGAGACGTTACTGGGGAGAAGGAACTAACTCCAGTAGCCATCAAGGCTGGACGTACCCTATCTGAACGTCTCTTTAATGGAAAAACAAATGTCAAGATGGACTACACGACTATCCCTACTGTTGTCTTCTCCCACCCAGCAATCGGAACAGTCGGTTTGACCGAGGATCAAGCTATCAAAGAATACGGTCAAGATCACATCAAAGTCTATAAGTCAAGCTTTGCATCCATGTACTCTGCCGTTACAAACCATCGTCAAGAATCTCGCTTCAAACTCATCACCGCCGGTGCTGACGAAAAAGTCGTTGGCCTTCACGGACTTGGTTACGGAGTTGATGAGATGATTCAAGGATTCGCTGTTGCTATCAAGATGGGAGCAACCAAAGCAGACTTTGATGCTACAGTAGCTATCCACCCAACCGCTTCAGAAGAATTTGTGACCATGCGCTAATTGTTGAAAGGGATCCTGAGGATCTCTTTTTACTTGCAAAATCAGCTGTCGCAAAATTGTTACCTTTGTATGAAAAATAGGTTGACTTTTCTTCCTGAATTAGTATAATAGTTACTATAATTTAAAAAAAGAGGTTAACAGTTTTGAAAAAAGCTCATATCTATGCTATCCCTGCTATCGGTGCTGCTCTCATCGCCGTATTAGCACAAATCAGTCTCCCTATCGGTCCTGTACCTTTCACTCTGCAAAACTTTGCGATCGGTCTGATTGCAACTGTTTTTAGACCTAGGGAAGCCGTTCTATCTGTAGCTCTCTATCTCCTGCTGGGTGCCATTGGTTTACCAGTCTTTGCAGGGGGTGGTGCGGGATTTCACGTTTTAGTCGGTCCAAGTGCAGGCTATCTTTGGTTTGACCTTGTCTATGCAGGACTTACATCTTATCTCATCCATCAAAATAGTGGCCATATCCGTATTTTCCTAGCCAACCTCTTGGGTGACTCTCTAGTCTTTGTCGGAGGTATTCTCAGCCTCCACTTCCTTGCTGGTATGGCACTTGACAAAGCACTTGCTGTCGGTGTCCTTCCCTTTATCCTCCCTGATCTTGGTAAGATCATTGCGATTAGTTTCATTGGTCGCCTACTATTACAACGACTTAGGGGACAAGCATACTTCTCAATTTAACCCAAAAAGGATACTGAGTCAAAAACTCAATATCCTTTTATTGTTTTCCTTTAAAGGCATCTACCATTACCTGAAATTCTTCATTTGTAAGAGTGATTCCTTTTCCCATTTTGGTATGATCAGGGCTCCAAGTTCGAATATCAAACTTTGCTGGAGCGCCATTAAAGCTGACTCGGTTTAGTTCTTTTGTCCATCCTTTTTCATTTTCAGACAAGGTCAGTAAGTGTTCTTCGATTTCAAATGTAAATTCTGCCATTTTAACTCCTTTTTGTGATATGCTTTCTCTAGTCTATTCGTAAAATCTTGTAGATTTTAGGAAAATTTTATATAATATGGTTATATAAGAGGGGAGAAGCCTATGAGATATACATTCAAGCATGTCTTAGATAAGATACAAGACTTTCTCAGTGGACATGATGAACGAGATTATTCTGAAAACGACTCCCTCATTGCTACAATTGAACAAGCCATCCAGAAAAAAACTGCTGTTCATGTGATACTCGCTAAGACAAGTTTTACAGGTGATATTGTCAAATATGATAGCAGCCGTCAGCAGATTATTGTCAAAAATTTTACAAAAAATGTAACACGTATCATCCGAATCACTGACATTAAAAGGCTACGCTTTGTCCCATCTACTGTCCAGAGAGCTCAGAAAAATAGATTTAAGAAAGAGTGAGATGTTTTCATCCCACTCTTTTTCTTAACGAATTTGTTCAAAATGTAGGTGAACTGCGATGTGGTCACCGTAACCACTTCTCTCCAAATCACGTTGCAAGCGATAAGAAATGTAGTGTTCTGCGATGGTGATATATCCTGCCCCCAACAAACGATTTTCAACCATTGATTGGATCATGCTAATAGTTGCACGTTCCACTTTTGCTTCTTCCAAGTCCAAGACTACTTTTTTAGTGACTTGAGCTAGGTTTTGACGTAGATCATCTGTCAAAACATAAACTGTCTGAGCTGCTTTTAGGACAGCTTGGTAAATTTTATCTGGATCAAAGTCTGCAACTTCTCCGTTACGTTTGATTACTTGCATAAGGTTCTCCTTTATTCTTTGTTTTCTTTGATTTCAGCCAACATTTTTTCTTCTTCTGCTGTTAGTTGATAGTTTTCTAGCAAATCTGGTCTGCGGTCGTAGGTTTTCTTTAAGCTCTCATAAAGTCGCCACTGACGAATCTTCTCATGGTGCCCACTCATAAGCACATCTGGAACCACCATGCCTCGATAGTCATAAGGACGTGTGTATTGGGGATATTCGAGCAATCCCGAAGAAAAACTATCGTCCTTGTGACTAGACTCCTTGCTAATTACTTCCGGAATCAAGCGAACAGTCGCATCAATCATAGTCATAGCCGCCAATTCACCACCAGTCAAGACATAGTCTCCTAGAGAAATCTCATCGGTTACCAAGGTCTTGATGCGCTCGTCATATCCTTCGTAGTGACCGCAGATAAAGATTAGTTCCTCTTCCTGAGCCAAATCTTCAGCGTAAGCCTGATCGAACTGTTTCCCAGCAGGATCAAGAAGGATGACACGGGGTTTTTTCTTCTCAATGGCATCAAAGGCATCAAAAATGGGTTGAGCGCGGAGCAACATTCCCTGACCGCCTCCGTAGGGCTCATCGTCGACATGACGGGCCTTTTCAGCATATTCTCGAAAATTATGATACTGGATATCCAAGAGCCCTTTTTCTCGAGCTTTTCCAACAATCGAGTGCTCTAGTGGAGAAAACATCTCAGGAAAGAGGGTTAAAATATCAATCTTCATCATCTAGCCCTTCTAAGATATCCACATCAACCCGTTTGTTTGGAATATCAACATTGAGAACTACTGGTGGTATGTAAGGTAAAAGCAAATCACGCTTACCTTTTCGCTTAACCACCCAGACATCATTGGCACCTGGTTGTAGGATTTCCTTGATGGTTCCAATCAAGGTGTCTCCCTCGTAAACATCCAAACCGATAATCTCGTGATAATAGAATTCCCCATCGTCTAGGTCGTTCAAATCTTCCTCAGCGACCTTGAGACTATAACCCTTGTACTTCTCAATCGCATTGATATGGTACATATCTTTGAATTTGATAATGTCAAAATTCTTATGCTTACGGTGACTAGCAATGGTCACTGTTTGGACAAACTGATCTTTTTCATCAAATAAAGCCAGCTCTGCCCCTTTTTTAAACCGTTCCTCAGCAAAATCCGTCACAGACAAGACTCGCATCTCACCCTGTAAACCCTGCGTATTGACGATTTTTCCAACATTAAAGTAGTTCATCTTGTCTCCTGTATCTATTTCTATCCTTTATTTTATCACGTTCCAGGGATTTTCACAAGTTGGATAGGTCCTATCTTACAAGGCTACTACTTCTTCAAAAAATTCACCTACTATCTGATTAAACTCTTTAGGGTGGTCATTCATCGGTTGGTGTTTGCTGTCTGAAATCGTTACTTGACACGCATTGGGATTTAAGGCAATGATACCATCATAGATTATTTTTAGGTATTTGGGAAAATCGTTTTCTCCTCTTACTAAAAGCATAGGAGGATTTCCTTTATATCCTTCTATCTCATGGACTGCCAAGAAGCCGGTGATTCCAAGGTTCAAGAAAACATCTCGCCCAGTTTCTATAATGGCCGTCTTGACTAATTCTCTTGTGATAGGGTTATCAGTACACATTTTTGAGTTCTTATCAGCAATCACCTTCCAAGGAATCGTTTTGTACATAAGAGAACTATATTTGATTCGACCTCTTTCTTTCTCTGATAGGTATCGATGCTGTCCCCAACTATCTACCATGACCAAGGCTAGGACTCTTTCTGGATGGCGATAGGTATACTCTTGAAGTGGATTTCCTCCCCAAGAATGACCAACTAATATCACCTTATCTAGCTGAAAATAAGATAAAATAGCATCTACATCTTGAACAGCGCCTTCTAAGTCGGGTAGCCCAACTTTCATAGGTGATTCACCCTGCCCTCTAACATTTACAAAGTAAAGGTCAAATCCATCAAAAGCATCATACTGGTGGGCCCACATCTGGCTACGGCCACAAGCTCCATGATAAAAAATAATGTGCCCTTTACTTGAGTTTCCAGGGCGATGATAAACAACCAAATCACAATCTACGACTGCTATAAGGTGACGCTCCAACACTTCAGATTCTCTGTTATAAAAAGCAATAGCTTCAGCTATATCATTTTGTTTCATTTCTAAACTCTCTCTTCTTTATCCTAGTATTATTCTTTTTATCTATTTTATCATGCTATATTAAAATCATGGTTTTCTAAACTTAGTTTCATTAAAAATTTTGAATTTTCTGCATCATTTAGATAAAGAAAAAGACTGCTAAGCAATCTTTACTTTTTTCTCATCAGATTCATACCTAAAATTCCAGCAATAATCAGAGCAGCTCCTATCACATGGTAATTATAAATTGGTTCTTGGAGGATAAGAGCTCCAGATAGAATGGTCAAAACTGTTCCAAGATTGCCAAAGACACTGACAGTTGATGCCCCGAGGCGAACGATAGCATAGATAGAGAGACTACCAGTCACGATAGAGGCTAGTATTCCCAAATAGAGGATGGAAAGCAGATAGGACACCTGTCCAAGTGGCGCAAAGTAAGCTAATATGTTCCCCTCTAGATAATGCGAGGTCAGACTCAGTATATTAAAGGTGACGAAGCCAACAAATATCACAACAGCCGTCATATCCATAGCCCGATAGCGACATCCTTTGGACTTGCTGAGGATATTGTTTATTGCATTGGCAAGAACAGATCCCAACATCAAGACAAAGCCAAAGCTAGCAGTTTCAGTGCTAAAATTCGCTCCTTTACTAAGGAAGATGAAAACTACTCCTGCTACAGATAAAAGTAAAAAGAACTTTTGAAGCGAGCTTGTCTTTTCCTTGAGAAAGACCGATGCCAAAAGGAGCGTAAAAATCGGGACAAGCGCTTGTAAAATTCCCGCTTCAGAAGACGATATATACTGTAAAGCAAAGGATTGGAAAATAAAAAAGAGGAGTGGATAGAAAAGACTCATAGGCAGAATAGAAAGAATATCTTTTCTACTTAAACTCACATTGATAAGTTTTGTTTGATGAAGGATGACCAATACCAAAGCAGCGATTGTATAGCGATGTGCCAAGTTTGTGAGAGGACTGGCATAGCCCAAAGCAATCTTAGTAAATAAAAAAGAAAAACCAATGATGGCTGAAAAGGATAATGCTGCTAGGTATGCTTTTGTTTTCTCGTTCATAGATTGTTACTCCCTTTAAAAGTAGCTATCCTCAAGATTGATTGACTAGAATTCTTTGAGACTGTCTATCCATTTTAGCATAGTAAAATCCTAGATGCTATTTCTAGGATTGGTATTTTATGCCTCCTATCACTCTCTCAAGTCGATAAACTCTTTTTCCTTGTCTAAAAAAGACTCAGCATCTGCTTTTCTCGTTCTTGTCTCACAAGTTCTAGCTTGTCTACTTCTCTTGGAAGTTATCCAAAAATCCTTCCAAATCTCGTTCATGTTGGTACTTAATGGCAGCCTTCTTATCTTTGTCAAAGATAGTTTTGGTTAGGTCAATATCGTTGATGGTCGCAATTGCGACGGTGTAATGAATGATATCAGCCAGTTCTTTGGCTAGTTCCTCATTTGAGTCCTGGACACCCTCTTTTCGACCAGAGCGCCCATTCAAGACCTCGGCTACTTCTCCGACTTCCTCCACTAACTTGATAAAGAGGCCTTCCTCAGTTCGAGATTGCTGGTAATGATCTAGTAAGTAAGCTTGTAATTGTCTAAATGTTAAATCCTTCATCTTCTACTCCTTACAAAAAAGCGAGACATCTGTCCCGCTTTTTTTATTTTTCATCGATAACGATTCTTACTTTTTTGTCTTCAGTTGGGACAGAGTAGACAATCGTTCTTATCGCTGAGATAGTGCGACCCTTACGACCGATAACACGACCGACATCGCTTTGGTCAAGATCCAAGTGATACTCCAAAAACTCTGGTGTGTCTTCAATCTTGATAGTTAAGGCATCTGGTTGTGAAATCAAAGGTTTCACAATCGCAATAATGAGATTTTCAATCGTATCCATCTGTCAACCTACTTTAAACTTATTTTGAGAATTTAGAATCGTGGAATTTTTTCAATACGCCTTCTTTTGAAAGGATGTTGCGAACTGTATCTGAAGGTTGAGCTCCATCAGCCAACCATGCAAGAACGCGGTCTTCTTTCAAAGTTACTTGGTTTTCAGCAACAAGTGGGTTGTAAGTACCAACTGTTTCGATGAAACGTCCGTCACGTGGTGAACGTGAGTCTGCTACGTTGATACGGTAGAAAGGTTTTTTCTTAGAACCCATACGAGTCAAACGGATTTTAACTGCCATTTTTTAATGTCTCTTTTCTTATTTTTTTATTTCGGTGAAATAGCTAAGCTATTTAGCACATGTTCTATTATAGCAGATTTCTGACAGGTGTCAAGAAAAAAACTTGACAGAGTTTGAATTTTTTTAACTACTAAAAATTTGTTATAATCTTAAAGAAAAAATTAGAAAGAAATCGTTTATGAATACTATTTTAGAAAAATTATATAAGGACCATCAAGTCAAACCCTTCATCTCTCCTGAACGTGATTTGGATGCTTGGCTCTTAAATCCCAAGCCTGTTCCCAAACGAAACATGGAATTATTAACAGATGATTTACTAGCAGGAGATATCATTTTGCTGTGGAGAATTCAGTTTGGTACTTTTACCACTGAAAGCTGGTTTCCTAAATATTTCGAGTACACTTATGGCATTGATGCACCAAAACATCTAAGCAGTCTGGTAGAAAAAGGCTATACTATTATCGAAACTGCCTTCGACTCACTCGACCATCTGAATGCTACAATGAAAAAGAATATCCTCAAAAGTAAGGGAGTTACAGGACTTTCTAAGATGAAAGCTGCTGATCTTGATAAAGCTCTTCATGAAAATTTATCAGAAGAGGAATTAGCTAGTCACTTTTCGATTCGAGGCTACAAATTGACTCCAAAGGGAGAGCAGATACTGGAACAATATCAGGAAATTATCGACCGTCATCCAAAGAAAAATCTCTAATCAAGTAGTCTGTAAATTTATTTTCTGAAAGCTTGCCTTATCTTTTACATTTGAAATCAACTCCCTTTTAAGGTACAATGATAGAAATGAATTTTTGAGAGGAAAACAATGAAAAAATTAGCAACCCTTCTTTTACTATCAACTATAGCTCTTGCTGGATGTACTAGTATCCAGCGTGGTCTCCGTGGCGATGACTATGTTGACTCTAGTATCTCAGCTGAAGAAAGTTCTAAAGCAGCTGCTCAGGCTGCCAAAGATTTGAATGACGCTTTGACCAATGAAAATGCCAACTTCCCTCAACTTTCTAAAGAAGTTGCCGAAGATGAAGCCGAGGTCATTTTACATACAAATCAAGGCGATGTACGCATCAAACTCTTTCCAAAACTATCGCCACTAGCAGTTGAAAACTTCCTTACTCACGCTAAGGAAGGCTATTATAACGGCATCACCTTCCACCGTGTCATCGATGGCTTTATGGTCCAAACTGGAGATCCTAAAGGAGATGGTACAGGTGGTCAGTCTATCTGGCATGACAAGGATAAGACAAAAGACAAGGGAACTGGCTTCAAAAATGAAATCTCTCCTTACCTATACAATATCCGAGGAGCCCTTGCTATGGCTAATACTGGTCAACCAAATACCAACGGTAGCCAGTTCTTCATCAACCAAAATTCAACAGATATTTCAGCTAAACTCCCTACAAGCAAATATCCAAAGAAAATCATCGAAGCTTATAAAGAAGGTGGAAATCCTAGCCTAGACGGCAAACACCCTGTCTTTGGTCAAGTCATCGATAGCATGGATGTTGTTGACAAGATTGCCAAAGCTGAAAAAGATGAGAAAGACAAACCAACGTCTGCTATCACCATTGATAGTATCGAAGTGGTGAAAGACTATGACTTCAGCAAAAAATAAGCCATCAACAGATAAGGAGACGATGACATGATTTTATTTTGGGGTTCTAAAGGTTATCAGAAAGATTTGGGACATACACAAACTGCGATCGAATGCGGTCACTGTAACAATGTCGACACTTGGGAGATCGTAGAAACTGGGCGCAAGTTCACCCTCTACTGGATTCCACTTTTCCCTTATGGTAAAAGTTACTTCGTTTCTTGTCCGATTTGCCACTACGGTAAAGAAATTGAGAAATCTGAAGTTGAAAACTATTTAAATTACTAGTCAAAAAAGCCAAGTCATTTCGACTTGGCTTTTTTAGCGCTTTTAAGTTAGCTTGTTAAAGTCCCAGATTTGGTCCATCCAGCCTTCATAGAAGTCTGGTTCGTGGCAAACCATAAGAATGCTTCCTTTGTATTCTTTAAGCGCCCGTTTGAGTTCTTCCTTAGCATCCACATCCAAGTGGTTGGTCGGCTCGTCCAGCACTAAGACGTTGTTTTCACGGTTCATCAAGAGACAGAAACGCACCTTGGCCTGTTCCCCACCTGACAAGACCTGAATCTGACTTTCGATGTGTTTAGTTGTCAAGCCACAGCGGGCAAGAGCCGCACGGACTTCCGCCTGATTAAGGGCGGGAAAGGCATTCCAGACGGCTTCTAGTGGTGTTTGGCGATTGCCCCCTTCCACTTCCTGCTCAAAGTAACCAAGTTCTAGATAGTCACCACGCTCAACTTCACCAGCAATTGGTGGAATAATACCTAAGAGACTCTTCAAGAGAGTTGTTTTCCCAATACCATTTGCTCCGATAATGGCAACCTTTTGATTGCGTTCAAAGGTGAGGTTTAATGGTTTGGTAAGAGGACGGTCGTAACCAATCTGCAAATCCTTAGCTTGGAAGATAAAGCGTCCAGGTGTACGAGCCGGTTTAAAATCAAAGGACGGCTTTGGTTTCTCGCTTTGAAGCTCGATAATATCCATCTTATCCAATTTCTTCTGGCGGGACATGGCCATATTACGCGTTGCGACACGCGCTTTGTTTCGAGCGACAAAGTCCTTGAGGTCTGCTATCTCTTTCTGCTGACGTTCATAGGCCGCCTCTAGCTGAGATTTCTTCATGGCATAGACTTCTTGGAACTGGTAGTAGTCACCAGAGTAACGCGTCAACTGTTGATTTTCAACATGATAGACGATATTGATCACGTCGTTCAAGAAAGGAATATCATGCGAGATCAGGACAAAGGCATTCTCATAGTTTTGAAGATAACGCTTGAGCCAGTCAATGTGTTCAGCATCCAAGTAGTTGGTTGGCTCGTCCAGTAACAAGATATCGGGTTTTTCAAGAAGAAGTTTGGCCAAAAGCACCTTGGTTCTTTGGCCACCTGATAAGGCTGTTACATCCGTATCCATGCCATAGTCCATGACACCGAGAGCACGCGCTACTTCATCTATCTTGGCATCCAAGGTATAAAAATCACGACTCTCCAAACGATCTTGGAGCTCTCCTACTTCTTCCATAAGCGCATCAATATCCGCTCCGTCTTCCGCCATCTCCATATAGAGGTCATTGATACGAGCTTCTGCTTTAAATAGCTCATCAAAGGCCGTACGGAGAACATCACGCACGGTTTGACCTTCTTTTAGCACAGCGTGCTGGTCCAGATAGCCAGCAGTCACATACTTAGACCACTCCACTTTCCCTTCATCTGGCAACATCTTACCTGTCACAATACTCATAAAGGTTGATTTTCCTTCACCATTGGCACCGACTAGACCGATATGTTCTCCCTTAAGGAGACGGAAAGACACATCTTCAAAAATTGCACGGTCACCAAAACCGTGACTTAAATTTTTAACTTCTAAAATACTCATTCTAATTCCTTATCTTGTTTTTATGCAGTCCTTTATAGAGGAGCCAAGCCAGATAGCCTCCCAGGGTATTGGTCCACAAATCATCAATTTCAAAGACGCGATTAAAATCAAAGAAAAAGTCTAAGACCAGCTGCGTGCACTCGATTCCTAGACTCAGAAGAAAGCTGAGAAGGATGATTTTTTTCGTTTGCCGCAAATTTGGACAGAGATAGATCAGTTGAAAGACTAGGGGGAAAAGCAAGAAGACATTTAAAATGTTCTGCAAAAAGATCCAAAGGACTTGTCCCAAACTGGTCACTTCACCCATATTCCAAAGGGAGTTTAAGGGAGTTAAAAGAAAAACCAGGCGTCCAAAAGTTTGAATACCTGGAGTTTCCACTCCTGTAGGAAGTTGAGGTTGGGGAGTAAAGCAAAAACAAATAATGCAAAGGCTGTAAACAGCCACTCCCAATCTTAAGATTAATTCTCTTTTTTTAGTCATTTTATGGATTTACCGCTGCGACTGCCTTCTGGCGGTCACGTTTCATTGTATTGGAGCGCAATTGTCCACAAGCTGCATCAATATCTGTACCATGCTCTTGACGGACAACACAGTTGACCCCTTTTTTCTTGAGGGTATCGTAGAAGGCCATCACGCGCTCTTTAGGACTACGGCTATATTGGTCATGTTCACTAACGGGGTTATAAGGAATCAAGTTTACGTATGACAATTTCTTGATGTTCTTGAGCAACTCCGCCAACTCCAAGGCTTGTTCAACACCATCGTTGACTTCATTGAGCATGATATATTCAAAGGTCACACGGCGATTGGTTGTTTCGATATAGTACTCAATAGCAGCAAAGAGTTTTTCAATCGGAAAGGCACGGTTGATTTTCATGATGCTTGAACGCAATTCATTATTGGGTGCGTGAAGAGACACAGCCAGATTGACCTGAACTCCTTCATTAGCAAAGTCACGAATTTTGTGTGCCAAACCTGAGGTAGAAACAGTGATGTGACGCGCACCGATAGCCATCCCCTTGTCATCATTGATAGTACGAACAAAATTCAAAACATTGTTGTAGTTATCAAATGGTTCACCAATTCCCATGACTACGATATGGCTAACACGCTCGTCCTGACCACGCTCATCAAAGTATTTCTGAACTAGCATAATCTGCGCTACGATTTCCCCGTTATTGAGGTCACGTTGCTTCTTGATCAAGCCTGACGCACAGAAGGTACAACCAATATTACAGCCAACCTGAGTGGTCACACAGACTGACAAACCGTAGTGTTGACGCATCAACACAGTCTCAATCAACATGCCATCTGGCAACTCGAAAAGATACTTAACGGTACCGTCAGCTGACTCTTGTACGATCCGCTGTTTCAATGGATTGACCACAAACTGGTCATTGAGCTTGGCAATCAAATCCTTGGAAAGGTTGGTCATTTCTTCAAATGACTGGACACGTTTACGGTAGAGCCATTCCCAGATTTGATCTGCTCGGAATTTCTTTTCTCCTTGTTCTAATACCCATTCTTGCATGGTTTGACGTGTTAAACTATAAATAGACGGTTTCATCTCTTCTCCTTATTTTCTATCTATTTCTGACGAATGACAAAATGGCGCTGTCCCTTGTCCTCTTTCTGAGACTTTTGGTCCTTATGACGACGTCTATTTCGCTTATCCGCATTTGGTTTTCTCTTGTTTTGCGAAGGTTTCTTGCCTCTTCTAGGAAGGTTCTCCTCTTCCTTTTTACGCATTTTCTTGTCAAATGAAGCCCGCTTCGGTGCTTGATTTTCTAGGACAAAATAGGCACAACCATAACTACAGTACTCCAAAAGATAGTCCTGTAAGCGGCTAATCTTTTCATTTTTTTCCTCTGTTCGGTCGTCTTTGTAAAAGCCACGTAGGCGGAGCTGCTCATTGCTCCAGTCACCCACGACATAATCAAACTTGGTCAACACTTCTGAGAAACGTTGATTAAAGACTGTCACATCGAAGGCATCCTTGATATTTTCAACCAAGGTAAAAGCAATCCCTTCAGTCTCAACCTTATCCCCATTTACTTGAAATTCTGGGCCAGGAAACTTGTTATAGTTGTATAATTCAGGTGCAATTTCTTTACGCATAGTCTTCCTTTTCCACGATTACTTAACACTCTATTTTACCATAATTTCTAGCAGTTAGCACGTTTCTCATAAAAATGAAAAAAGTCTGACGATTTTGTCAGACTTCTGCCTTATAAAGCAAAAAGAGAAGATTGACTCTTCCCTCCATATTTTTTATTTAGCTACTGCGTAAAGCTCATCTACTTTGTTCCAGTTAATGACTGAGAAGAAAGCTTTGATGTAGTCAGGACGAACGTTGCGGTATTTCACGTAGTAAGCATGTTCCCAAACGTCCAAGCCCAAGATTGGTTTTTTACCTTCTGAGATTGGTGTGTCTTGGTTTGCTGTTGAAGTTACTTCAAGCTTCCCTTCTTTGTTGACAACCAACCATGCCCATCCAGAACCGAAGCGAGTTGTAGCTGCTGCTGTAAAGGCTGCTTGGAATTCTTCAAATGAACCAAATGTTGCGTCGATTGCTGCTGCAAGTTCTGCTGATGGAGCTGTTTTTTCAGGAGTCATCAATTCCCAGAAAAGAGCGTGGTTTAAGTGTCCCCCACCGTTGTTGATAAGTGCTTGACGGATATCAGCTGGGATAGATTCTACATCAGCAAGCAAAGCTTCAAGGTCTTCACCGATTTCAGGGTGTTTTTCAAGAGCAGCATTCGCATTGTTGACGTAGGTTTGATGGTGCTTGTCATGGTGCAAGTGCATTGTTTCAGCATCGATATATGGTTCCAAAGCGTCGTATGCGTATGGAAGGTCTGGTAAGATAATAGCCATCTGTAATACCTCTTTTTTCTTTCTATATGAAAATGATAACGCAATCATCCTCTTTTTTCAAGTTTTTTGCTCAATTTGCCTCTGTCGCAATCTGCAAGAGTGCCTTTTCAAACAAGTAACTTTTTTCATAGACACCTGTCTTAATCTGGTAGTCCGTTTCAATCAAATAAGAAATCGCTCGCTTGAGAAATCCCAAGGAAATCCCTCTCGAATCTCTTAATGCAAACTTGATTTGATAAGGATTAGGATTGCGTCCCAAATAAGTCCCCAGACTACTTACAATCTGCGATTCCGTCTGACCGGACTCTGATAAAATCTTCACCTGGGTAAAGGTTCGGAACTGTCCCAACATGACAGCTATGAGCTTGATTTCGTCTTCCCCTTGCAAGGTTAAGTCTCTAACCAAATCACGGGCCATATCAATCTTTTTAGCCAAGATAAACTGAGTTAAGTCGAAAATATTGTCTTGCAAAGTCTTTGGAATAGCCTCTACAATGTCCTTCTCCTCAATCACTCCATCTGACTTATAAGACTGTAAAAAGAGGAGATTTTTCTGGATTTCGCTAAATTGAAAACCAGACTTGATGAGAAGATTTTCAAAAGATTTTTCCATAAATTGCAGACCTTGTGTCTGGCTCCACTTTTGGAAATACTGGCGCAGTTCTTGTTCTTTGGCTTCTACTGCATCAAAGACCTTGGCATCACGCTTAAGTAATTTGACCAGCCGTCTTTTGCTATCCAGTTTTCCTTCTGCAAATATCAAGAGTTTGGTTGTCGGTGAAGGATTGTCAAGGTATTCCTCAAATGACTTGAGTTCATCATCTGTCAAAAAACGCTTTTTAGCTGTTGTAATATCGACAAAATGGTCTAATATCACGATTTTCTCATCTGCAAAGAAAGGAAGACTGACCAGCTCCAGTTCCACATCCTTATAGGCTACTTCTTTCATGTCAAAGTAGGCAAAATTGAGGTCGGATGGATCATAGCCAATCCGTTTCAACACTTGACTCTTCATAACTTCAAACTGACCCTGGTCTGTCCCTGTAAATAGGTTCAAGCTAGATAGATTTGATAAAGTCAACTTCTGACTGTCTTCAATGGCTAGCATCTTCTCTCCTTTCTTCTGATTTTTTATTAAACTTAATCAATATAGCGCAATTTCCCACGGAAATCTTCTAGGTTCTCATAACCTTTTTCTGCCATGATTGCTTTTAGTTCATTTGTAATGCGTTCAAAAGCACCGACGCCTTCCTTGTGAAGGGTGGTTCCCACCTGCACCATGCTGGCACCACAGAGGATGTGTTCAAAGGCATCACGACCGTTCAGAACGCCACCCGTTCCAATGATTTGGATTTGAGGATTGAGACGTTGGTAGAAGGCATGTACATTCGCGAGAGCGGTTGGTTTGATATACTCTCCACCAATCCCACCAAAACCATTTTTAGGACGAATCACGACCGACTCGCCTTCTATATAAAGGCCGTTTCCGATAGAGTTAACACAGTTAACAAACTTGAGCGGATATTTATTGAAAATAGCTGCAGCTTGGTCAAAGTGAACAATATCAAAATAAGGTGGCAACTTGATTCCAAGAGGTTTGGTAAAGTAGGCAAATACTTCTGCCAAGATACGGTCTGTTGTCTCAAAATCATAGGCAATCTGAGGTTTTCCTGGAACATTTGGACAAGAGAGATTAAGCTCTGTCAGTCCTTTGAATTCACTCTCTTGAACTTTTTTTAAGATGGTATGTGTTTCCTCTGGAGACATGCCAACTAAAGATAGAAAGAAAGTACGGTTTGGCTCTTTTTCCTGCAAGTCCAAAAGATAGTCCAGATAATAATCTAAACCATTATTTGGCAAACCCATAGAGTTGATGGAACCAAGTGGAACATCCTGGTAACGTGGCTCAGGATTCCCCTGACGGAAGTCCAAGGTCGCTGTCTTCGTGACAAAGGTTCCTGCTGCTGAGTTTTTGACCCCTTCTAGTTCCTCTATCGTCATACAAGCCACACCCGCTGCGTTCATCAAGCAATTGTCAAACTCAAAGCCAGCTATTTGCGTTTTTGTTGATACCATGATTCTAATCCTCCAGATTCCTTTTATTTCTAATATTATACCATACTTTAAGATTTTATCTTTGAGAAACTAATTTCTATATAAAATGTTCGGTTTTGTGAATTGAAAGAATTTTTAGAAAATTTCTGTTTTTTTCTTTACACTCAAAAAAAATTCTGCTATAATGGCTCATGTAATAAAATATAACAACAAAAGGAGAACGATATGACATCTGCTAAAGACTATATCCAAAGCGTGTTTGCAACTGTGAAAGCTCGTAACGGGCATGAGGCTGAATTTCTCCAGGCGGTTGAAGAATTCTTCAGCACTTTGGAACCTGTATTTGAAAAACACCCTGAGTATATCGAAGAAAATATCTTGGCACGTATCACTGAGCCTGAGCGCGTGATTTCTTTCCGAGTTCCTTGGGTTGACCGTGATGGAAAAGTCCAAGTCAACCGTGGATACCGTGTTCAATTCAACTCAGCTGTTGGACCATATAAAGGCGGACTTCGTTTCCACCCAACTGTTAACCAAGGGATTTTGAAATTCCTCGGATTTGAACAAATCTTTAAGAATGTTTTGACTGGTCTTCCAATCGGTGGAGGTAAAGGGGGATCAGACTTCGATCCTAAAGGGAAGACTGATGCCGAAGTCATGCGCTTCTGCCAAAGCTTCATGACTGAATTGCAAAAATACATCGGACCATCACTTGACGTCCCAGCCGGCGATATCGGTGTTGGTGGACGTGAGATTGGTTACCTTTACGGACAATACAAACGTCTTAACCAATTTGATGCGGGTGTCTTGACTGGTAAACCTCTTGGATTCGGTGGTAGCTTGATTCGTCCAGAAGCAACTGGTTACGGTTTGGTTTACTACACTGAAGAAATGCTTAAAGCCAACGGTAACAGCTTTGCTGGTAAAAAAGTGGTGATTTCAGGTTCTGGTAACGTAGCCCAATACGCTCTTCAAAAAGCTACTGAACTCGGCGCAACTGTGATCTCAGTATCCGACTCAAACGGCTATGTCATCGATGAAAATGGTATCGACTTCGACCTTCTAGCAGATGTGAAGAACAACCGTCGTGCACGTTTGACTGAGTACGCCGCTGAAAAAGCAACTGCTACTTACCATGAAGGTTCTGTATGGACTTACGCTGGTAACTACGATATTGCTCTTCCATGTGCGACTCAAAACGAAATCAACGGTGAAGCTGCTAAACGTTTGGTTGCTCAAGGTGTTATCTGCGTATCAGAAGGTGCCAACATGCCTAGTGACCTTGATGCGATTAAAGCCTACAAAGAAAACGGAATCCTTTACGGACCTGCCAAAGCTGCCAACGCTGGTGGTGTAGCTGTATCTGCACTTGAAATGAGCCAAAACAGCCTTCGCCTCTCTTGGACTCGTGAAGAAGTTGACGGCCGCCTCAAAGACATCATGACAAACATCTTCAACACAGCTAAAACAACCGCTGAAACTTACGGTCTTGATAAAGACTACCTTGCAGGAGCAAATATCGCTGCCTTTGAAAGTGTAGCAAATGCTATGATTGCCCAAGGTATTGTTTAAGATTCATTTGCTTAATCCTCAATCGCTCTGATTGGGGATTTTTATGTCGACTTCAAAAAAGCTCACTATTTAAAATAGTAAGCTTAAAATCAAGATTTATTTTACTTCTACTAAGGAAAAAGACAGGCATTCAACAATTTCATTTACTGCTTCATCTATGTCTAGGTCCTCATTATCATTCAACATCATTGGAATAACATAAGAAAGACTCAAAGCTAGAATATAGCGAACAATTCTTTCATTTGACCAATCTCGGATAACACCATTTTCTTTAAACTGATTCAGAACCGGACTAATTGGCTTAATGATAGAGTGAACAATGGTATTCCCTAACTGGTCAGAAATAGTTTCATCAATAAAAGAACGGTTCAAGAGAATTTTAACTTGCATTTGATTCTCCTGAATAAAAACTAGTCTATCTCGAACTATGCTTCTTAAAAATAGCGGAAAAGACTCTTGGTTTGCTGTAAATTTCTTCTCAGAAAAATCAGCAATCACATCTGGAATAACTTGCTTAAGAAAAGCCGATAAAATTGCTTCTAAGATGCCTTCCTTAGTTTTAAAGTAACTAAAGACTGTCCCTTCTGAAACTCCAGCCTCCTTAGCAATAAAGCTGGCTGTTGTATTTTCAAAGCCAATTTCTGAAAATAACTTTAGACTTGATAATAATACTTGACGTTGTTTTAAACTCAGGTTGCTATTTTCTAATGTCTGAGCATACTTTTCTTCTAAACTTTCCATTGCTGGCACCTCTCTGCTACTTTCTTACTTTTACGACTTTCTTACCTCGAGTGTGTCCCAATTTTAGACTACGATAGGCTTCTCTAACTGACTTTAGAGAAAAATCATAAACCTGATCAATATTCAGCCGAACCTCCCCTTCTGAGACCATTTCTGCTAGAGTGTTCAAATCATCATATGTGGAATGTCTCGGACCCGTGAACTGGGCACCTTTTATCATAACATATGGTGAAGGTACTAGCGTTCCAATAGCCGTGCCCTTCAATCCCAAACTGAAAGCCAATTTAACATAATCACTTCCATAGCAATCCAAGAATTTTGTAATTGGCTTTGCACTTGCTGATAGAAGAGCATTCTGGATGTTCTCTTCGTAGGCTACCGGTATAGCACCTAAAGACTTCAGATAATCTGAATTTTTCTTACTCGCAATTCCAATAACTGTCGCACCTTTAGCAACCGCATACTGTACTGCGATACTTCCAATACCTCCTGCTGCTGCTGAAATAACTACAACATCTTTAGAGTTTAGCTCAATCTTTCTAAAAGCACCTCCCACAGTTAGAGAGGCTACACCCATAGTAGCTGCATGGTTCATATCAATCATCTCTGGCTTCAACACAATTTCTGATTCATTGACACAAATTTCTGTTGCCAAAGCTCCCCTCTTGGTGCCTAATCCAGGGTCACTGATGATTGTTCCAAAAACCTTATCACCTACTGCAAACCGACTTACTCCTTCACCAACTTCTGTGATAACTCCAGCAAAATCCCGACCAATACCTCTTGGAAAAAGAGATGATTTTGATTCAAACCAATGACTTGGCTTCCTTAGTTTCGTCATAAAAGATAGAAAACGAAGTGGCTTTGCACCCTCAAAAGTTTTATAATCAATAGGATTTAAACCAACTGCATAAACTTCTACCCTAACTTGATTCACTTTCAAAGAATCAGATTTAATGTTCACTAAATCTAACACTTCTTCATCACCGAAATGACTATATTGTATTGCTTGAACAACCATTGTATGAACTCCTTACACATCTAAAAAAATGAGTGAGCACTCAATCATTTTTCTTAATTATATGCTTATTCCCCATAGATGTCAACTATACTGTTTCCAAAAGTTCTAACTAAGTTAGCTGTTCATGATAAAAATAGATCTATTTTTCCTTATGAAAGATTATCAAACTATAACTCAAAGAAATCCGACTGCTTATAAAAGCAGCCGGATTTTTATATATCTAATTTTTCAAAAAATTTTCCTGTTGACTGCTTTTCTTTTAGCTTCTCCAGTAGCTCATTCTCCAGAAAAAGACTTAGTTCGTCAAAGTCTTGACAAACCTTAAAAACAGTCTCTCTGTCCAACTGGTCATAAGCTAGTTCGTAATAGTCCTTATGATGTTGCCAATTCTGCTCATAATTGATATCTGTTCGTTGATAGTAAACAATATTTTGCTTCGGTGTCAGGTAAATCTTCTGTGTTAGAATGCTTTTCCGATCTTTGGATAACTTGCTACGACTGAAAATCTTAACACCTTGAAAAATCTTGCGCTCATGGATACCTTGATTTGTGACTTTTAATTCAACTCTTTTATAGTGCATATAGTCACCTCCAAAAATTACTTTCATTATATCAGACTCTGGCAGATTTGCAAGCAAAAGTATCATTTCCAAAAATCTTTAGTAGCCTCTAAAATTTCTTCTGTCGGTGTTACTGTGGCCTCAATAATGCTCTTGCCAGTCTTTTTCAGATAGGCTTGTATCAGATGATAGCCATAAGCATAGCCTGCAGCATAGGGCATCCCAGCCGGTATTTGACCTTGAATCTCAGCTATTTCATCACCGTAAAGATAAGGAGCCATTTCCGCCATCCCTGTTAGCTGAAGCTGACTTGAGATGATGGGTTTAATCTCTTCTAACTGCTCGGAACTAGTTGAAGTGACCCAGGATCCGATGAGCTCTTTACCATAGAGCTCAGCAGCAAAAGACTCTGCTAATCCTTCACTGACTACCCAGTCTGCTAGTGTTGTCTGCTGGTTCCATTTGATAAATTGGAAGCGAACATTGTGGTTGCACTCGTGAGCCAACGCGGCTTGCACACGTGGTAAAGTATAGTCATTCGGCAACAGACTAAGCATGAGGTATCCTGGAATTCCTCCATCTCCACTGTATCCCTTATTAAGCTGTAGCATAGGTTTTTCTGGATTGCCCAGTAAAATAGTAAAATGGTAATCCTCAACCTCTAAGTCATAGCCAGCTTGCTTAAAAAGACCGATACTCCTCTTGATAGTATCCTGACAATCTTGCCAGAGTTGATCAGAGCTCAGAGCGTCGATAGCTGGTCTATCCTTCTCTGACAGAGTTCCGGGTAGCTGATTCATAAAACCAAGTAGGAACAAAGCATCAAATCCTTCGGGATACTTGGCTTTCAGAGGAATATGTTGAGTTTGGTATTTCGTATCAGAAGGTGCCAACATGCCAAGTGACCTAGATGCTATCAAAGTCTACAAAGAAAATGGTCTCCTTTACGGACCAGCAAAAGCAGCCAATGCTGGTGGTGTAGCTGTATCTGCTCTTGAAATGAGCCAAAATAGCCTTCGCCTCTCATGGACCCGTGAAGAAGTTGATGGACGTCTAAAAGACATCATGACAAACATCTTCAACACAGCTAAAACAACTGCTGAAACATACGGTCTTGGTACTGACTACCTTGCAGGAGCAAATATCGCTGCCTTCGAAAACGTAGCCAACGCTATGATTGCACAAGGTATTGTTTAAGAAATATGCTAAAACCCTCAATCAAAATGATCGAGGGTTTTTTGAAGCTTCATCTTCTATCAAAACTTCTTCTTCCATAGCATTTTTTATTTTTTTGCCCAAAGATAATAACGTTTCTACATCAGAGGGTTTGCTTGTCCCGAGAGGATTCCAAGTAGAAGATGATAAATTTTCATATTCCTTAGACCGAACTCGAAATTTAATGTTATTCCCCTTGGTGTCTATGTCTACATTTAAGGCTCTCGCCCCCAGTTTAGGCTCCTTATTTTTTATCCTACAGAAAATAACTTCTCCTGATACAATCTCCTTTCCATTACACCAAATTCTAATATTTCTTCCAGATAATTCTACGACAAAATTCTTCACTAGACTACCTTGTATTTTTTTAATTAAAAGAAAACTAATACCAAAAAACACTAATACTATCGTATAAAGAAAAAGAGGTTGTGATTTAAAAAAATCATTCAGTTTTAAATAGAATATAGCCAACTGTATTCCCAATACAGGAAGCATGAGGAACATGGGAAAAAGGATACCAATTATTATATCTGATTTTGCTGTTGTCGCTGTAAATTCATATCTTTCCATCAATATCACCTTTATAACATTTCCTTTTTATAGAACATTAATCCCATACTAAGACGGATGCATCAGGGAGTTCAATCTCCCTTTCCCCTAGCAAAGATAAATTTTGAACTATTCTAAGGATATTGTACCACTATTTCTGCAAAAAATACCTTAGCAAACATAATCTCCTTCCACAGATACATCATCGCTTTATCGAGCGTTGGAGTTTGATTGACATGGTTCTCTAATCAAACTCCAGAACTTTATGATGAAAATCTTATGGAACAACTGGAGACACTTTATAAATTTTCTCTTTTCAATTATAAAGAAAAACCGCTACTCCTAAGAATAGCGGTTTAATCATGTTTTTAAGCTACTAATGTAGTTTCTCTATTATTTAAGAGTAACTGAAGCTCCAGCTTCTTCCAATTTAGCTTTGATTTCTTCTGCTTCTGCAGTTGGAACGCCTTCTTTGATGACACCTGGTGCACCATCAACAAGTTCTTTAGCTTCTTTAAGTCCAAGACCAGTGATTTCACGTACAACTTTGATAACGCCGACTTTCTTGTCGCCTGCAGCTGTCAATTCAACGTCAAATGAATCTTTAGCAGCTTCTTCAGCGCCACCAGCAGCAGCTACAGCTACAGGAGCAGCCGCAGTTACACCAAATTCTTCTTCGATAGCTTTTACAAGGTCGTTCAATTCAAGGATTGAAGCTTCTTTAATTTCAGCAATAATGTTTTCAATGTTCAATGCCATTGTTATTTCCTCCAAATAAGTTTTAAATTTTATAATAGTTTTTTTTCGTAGCTAGGCTACGCTGCGTAGCTTAAGATTAAGCTGCGTCTTCTTTGTTGTCTGCAACCGCTTTGACTGCAAGAGCAACGTTGCGCACTGGCGCTTGAAGTACAGAAAGGAGCATAGAAAGAAGTCCTTCGCGGTTTGGAAGAGTTGCAAGAGCAACGATCTCTTCTTTAGATGCGACAGCGCCTTCGATTGCACCACCTTTGATTTCAAGTGCTTCAGCGTTTTTAGCAAAATCGTTCAAGATTTTCGCTGGTGCAATAACATCTTCGTTAGAAAATGCTACAGCAGATGGTCCAACAAATACTGATGCAAGATCTTCAAGACCAGCTTTTTCAGCTGCACGACGCAAGATTGAGTTTTTAATAACTTTATACTCAACTTCGCTTCCACGAAGCTCACGACGAAGAACTGTATCTTGCTCAACTGTCAAACCACGAGCGTCTACAACGACGATAGATGCAGCAGCTTTCATTTTCTCAGCTACTACGTCAACTAGTTCCGCTTTTTTAGCAATAATTGCTTCACTCATTAGTGTGTTCACCTCCGTAATTATTTTGCTTGGGGAATTTTTCCAAAAGAAAAACGCGCCCAAACCTAGACACGAAAGTACAATACGCTTCTTTTTACATGATACGTTTTGTCCTCGGTAGGATATTTACGAGTCGAGCTCCCCTACTGTCTTAGGCAGTTTTTTCAAACCGTATATAAGTATAGCATAGACAAAAAAAGAATGCAAGATTTTTGCAAACTTTTTTTGAAATTTTTTTAAATCTCTACCGTCAAAACTTGACCTTCCTTGACAACTTGTTCTCCTGCAATATAGACATCATCAACATCACTGGATTTGACTGCATAAACGAGGTGAGATAACATATTTTCCTGAGGTTGGAGATGGATTTTCCCTTGTGGTTGAATGACCAGAAAATCCGCTTGCTTGCCAACTTCAAGACTTCCAATTAGTTCTTGCATACCGAGGACCTTGGCTCCTTCAATCGTCAAAGCCTTGAGGGCTGTTTCGATAGGAAATTGGCTAGCATCTCCGCTCTTCATTTTCTGAAGGAGGGCGGCTATCCGTCCTTCCTCAAACATATCTAGATTGTTATTAGAAGCAACCGAGTCTGTCGCAATTCCCACTGTTACTCCTGCTTTTTGGAGTTGGATGATTGGAGCGATTCCTGAGGCCAATTTGAGATTACTAATGGGATTATGGGCGATAGCCACTTGAGAGGTTGCCAAGCGTTCAATTTCTCGCTCGTTTAGTTCGACCCCATGAGCAAAGACAGACGGATGATCTAAGTAACCCAGTTCTTCTAGAAAGGCGAGGGGACGTTTGCCATAGCGTTTCAGGATAATTCCTGATTCCTCCTTAGTCTCCGCCACATGGATATGGAGAGGAATATTCAGCTCTTTGGCCATATCTAAGCTCGCTTGAAGCAAGTCTTTGCTACAGCTGTATGGAGAATGTGGCGCTACCATAACCTTGAAATTTGGATCTTCATATCCTAAGATTTCCTCGATGATAGCTCGTGTTCTGCTTATGGTCTCAGCAGTTGTTTCTGTCTCTGAAGAAAAGAGGGTCGGTGAGAAATAACAACGCATCTTAGAAGCCTTGACTGCCTGATAAATTCTCTCAATATCCACACCATTGGGATTATACATATCGTTGAAGGTGGTTGTTCCTGACTGGAGCATCTCTGTCAGAGCTTCTTTGACTGCCTTGGTAGTCATGTCGGGAGTAAAACCTGCTTCTGCTGGCCAGATATAGTCATTGAGCCATTCATGAAGATTGCTATCATCTCGGATCCCTCGCAAGCCTGTCATAGCAGAATGGGTATGGCAATTAACCAAACCAGGCATGATCCAGGCTCCCTGATAGTCTATAATCTGCCCAGCTTGCTCTAAAATTTCTTGCTTCTCTTGACCAACATAGACGATTTTAGATGCTTCAACAGCTAAGAGACCATCCAAATAGATATGGAAATCTTGGTCACAAGTCACGATATTTACATGCTGGTAGACTTTCATTTTTTCTCCTTCTAAGACCCTGATTTTTTCTAGCTATTGTAACAAAAAAGTCACCCGAAGGCAACTTTTTTTGTCCATAAGATTTCAAAATAGAAAGGATTATTCAGAGCTAAAAGCTGCTGCTTTTTGCATTTGGTAATACTTGCCCTTTCTAGCCATGAGTTCCTGATGATTGCCGTATTCCACGATGTTACCATCCACCAAGACTAGAATCAAATCCGCATCCTGAATGGTTGACAAGCGGTGGGCAATGATAAAGCTAGTGCGCCCCTCCATGAGTTTAGCAAAGGCATCCTGTACTAGCACTTCTGTCCGCGTATCGATGGAGGAAGTTGCCTCGTCTAAGATAAGAATCTTTGGGATAGCTAGAAAGACTCGGGCGATGGTCAAGAGCTGAGCCTGACCAACAGAGAGAGATTCTCCTGCATTTTCCAACTTAGTATCGTATCCCTGTGGCAACTGTTGGATGAAAAAGTCTGCATTGGCTGCCTTTGCAGCAGCAATCACCTGCTCCCGACTGGCATCAGGATTTCCAAAGGCAATATTGTCATGAATAGTTCCTTGCTTGAGCCAGGTTTCTTGGAGTACCATGCCAAACTGCTGTCTCAATGACGCTCGGGTATAGTCGTAAATGGAACGACCGTCTAGCAAGATATCTCCCGAATTAATAGGATAAAAACGCATGAGGAGATTGATAAGAGTTGATTTTCCGGCACCTGTCGGACCAACGATGGCTACCTTGCTACCAGCTGGGATTTCAATAGACAAGTCTTTAATCAAGATCCTTTCAGGATGGTATCCAAAAGAAACATGCTTAAAGGAAATAGCTCCCTTGACTTGGTCACTGGTCAAGACTTCCTTACCTGTTTCAGCCACCTCAGGACTTTCTAAGACAGCATAGACACGCTCTGCGCAAGCGAGAGCACTTTGCAACTCGGCTAGCACTGAAGAAATATCGTTAAAGGGCTTGGTATACTGTTGGACATAGTTCAAAAAAGTCACTAAACGTCCAATGGTCAAGGTGGACCCCATCATGATACGATAGGCTCCCACTCCAGCAAGAAGAGCATAAATGAGCGCATTGACAAAGCGAGTTGAAGGATTAACCGTTGATGAATAAAAGATGGCTGACTGAGAATAGCCTGCGTAGTTGTCATTCGCCTCGTGCAGCCTTCGGATAAACTCTGTCTGAGCATTAAAAGACTGGATAATGGTCTGCTGGCTAAGCGATTCTTCAATCAACTGAGTCTGAATCCCCCTGGTCTCTGTTTGCTTCTGAAAGAGATGATAAGATCTCTTGGCAATAAAGCGTGAAATCACCATAGACAGTGGCGTCAACAGCAAGACCAAGAGGGTCATGAGGAGGTGAATTTGAAGCATTGCTAGAATGCTAACCAAAATCATCAAGACGCCAATGAAAAATTGGTTAAAAATCATGGTCAAGCCGGCTGCCAGCTGTTCTATGTCTGTGGTCACACGACTAACCATCTCTCCACTGCCCTGCCGATCCACAAAAGCAATCGGTAAACGATGGAGCTTTTGGATGATTCTCTCTCGCAAGTCCTTGGTATAAGAGAAGATTAGGCGATTATAAAGGAGAGGATTGCCCCATTGTACCAGTGTATTTCCTATGACCACCAAGATCATCTGGAGAAAAATTTGCCAAAAAACTGGTGATGAACCAGCCACTAGAACCTGGTCTATGACCTGCCCAATCAAGATAGGAAGATAAATTGATAAGCCAACTTGGGCAATAGTTCCTAGAAAGGCTAGGAAAAGGAGGAAGGGATGGCTTGCTAAATCTACGGCTAAACGTTTGAGCGTCTGGTTTGCGGTTTGTCGTCTCATGTTAGTCCTCCTTTCCATGTTGGGATGCATTGATTTCGCGATAGACTTGGCTAGTCTTCATCAAGTCATCGTGCTTGCCAACAGCTAGGAGCTCACCTTTTTCCAAGAGGAGAATCTGGTCAGCCATCTGAAGTGTCGACGTTCTTTGAGAAATCAAGATTAAGCTCGTATTTAGCAGATTTTCTCTAATAGCTTTCAAGAGCTTGGACTCGGTAATGGTGTCGAGGGCCGAGGTCGCATCATCTAGGATGAGAAATGGAGCTTGGCGTAAGACTGCTCGTGCGATAGACAGCCTTTGTTTTTGTCCGCCTGAGAAATTTCGCCCTCCTGCCTCAACTAGGGCATACAAAAGTCCTTCCTTTTCACTGACAAAATCCTTAGCTTGCGCAATCTCCAAGGCCTGCCAGAGTTCTTGATCAGATACTTCTTGATTGAAACCTAAAGTCAAGTTAGAACGAATAGTTCCCTTAAAGAGTTCGACTTTTTGAGGCACATAGGCAATCCAAGACCGCCACTGCTCAAGATTACGAGGACTACGTCCATTTCGATAAAGGTCAATGCTCCCCTGGTCTGCTGGATAAAGTCCAAGTAAGACTTGCACCAAGCTTGATTTACCTGAACCAGTTCCCCCGATGATACCAAGGATCTGCCCTTGCTTCATATTAAAGGAAATATCTCTCAGAGAAGGTTGGGCCGCATCAGGATAGGTAAAGATCAATTCTTGGGCTTGTAAAACCTGATCACTAATAGCTTGCTTTTGTTCTAACTCCGAATGGATATCTTCTGGAGTCTCAGCAAAGACTTCCTCGATTCGTTTAGCTGAGATATAAGACTGGTTGAGAGAATTGATCAGCATAGCTAGTTTGACCAATTCCACCAAAATCTGCAAGAGATAGTTGATAAGTGCAATGAGAGCACCTTGACTGAGTAAACCTCCTTGAATTGAAATATAGCCCTGCCAGATGATGACGAGAAGGGTTCCATTGACAATCAGGAAGGTCAGAGGTGTTAATAAACTGGACCAGAAACCTGTCTTTTCTTGCAATCTAGCATAAACTTGGTTAAGGGTTTGAAAAATCTGTAACTCTCGTTTTTCCTGACCAAAAGCACGAATAACTCGCATCCCTTGCAATTGCTGGCGCGTTTCCTGAACCAATTGGTCCGTTTTCTTTCTGAGACTGCTGTAGAGAGGATTGACAAGTCTAGATAACCCGACAATGACAATCGTCAAAATGACAACCATAACTAAAAACCAGAAAGTCAGCTCAGCCGAGATGCGATAGGCCATAAAGATAGCCCCAAAGACGATAATAGGCGCTCGCAAAAAGAGGCGTAGGAATTGATTGATACCAGTCTGTATCTGGTAGGTATCCGAAGTCAAGCGTGTCACCAAGCTCGAAGTTGTCAGACGATCTCTGCTGTTCTTGGGCAAGGAAAGAATATGACGATAAAGGTCATCTGTCAGTTCTTTGGCAAAACCAACCGCTGCCTTGGCTGAGTAAAACTGAGCTACCAAGGCCACTAAAACACCAATCACTGCAAAGACAAGGAGCAGGCCAATCTGGATCCAGAGGTGCCCTTGATCTGCCTGAGGTAAAGATTGGTCAACAATCCCAGCAATCACCATGGGAACCAAGAGTTCAAAAACAGCTTCTAGCAGCTTGAACAAGGGGGCTAAAATGGATTCTTTGATATAGGGTTTGAAGTAAGATAGTAAGTGTTTCATAGATCCCTTCTATTCTTATTCTGGAAATGAAGAAAGTGGGAAGCCCCACCCTCTCCGTTTTATTTGTTTAAGTAAGGTAATAGATAGCCATATCCTGCTTTTTCCATCTCATCCTTTGCTACAAAGCGCAAGGATGCAGAATTAATACAGTAACGCAGGCCACCTAATTCCTGAGGTCCATCTGTGAAAACATGGCCCAAGTGAGCATTTCCTGACCGAGAACGAACCTCGATTCGCTCCATTCCATGACTCAAGTCCTTGTAATAGTGAATCAACTCCTTGGAAATCGGACGACTAAAACTTGGCCAACCACAACCTGAAGCAAACTTATCCTTTGCAAAAAAGAGTGGTTCACCCGTCGTGATGTCTACATAAATCCCTTCTTCAAAGGTTTGGTCATAGGCATTGGTAAATGGCGCCTCTGTAGCAGCTTCTTGGGTAACACGGTATGACTCTGCTGACAAACTTTCCCTTAACACTTCTTGACTAGGCTTTTCATAGTTTGCCGCATCAACTAATGGCTTCTCCGCATCGGTCACATCGATATGACAGTAACCTGAAGGATTTTTCTTAAGATAGTCTTGGTGGTAATCTTCTGCTAGAATGTAGTGGCGAAGTTTCTCCACTTCCACTGCAATCTTTCGACCCAGCATACGCTCCTGCTCCTGCACCACTGTGTAGATAGCTGGCAGATCTGCTTCATCTTGGTAATAGATTCCGGTTCGATATTGGCGACCACGGTCATTTCCTTGTTGATTGATTGATAAGGGATCGATGACTCGGAAATAATAAAGCAATATTTCTCTGAGTGACACTGTTTTCTCGTCATAAATCACTTGAACCGTTTCTGCATGGTCTGTTTCCTTGAGCAGCTGATAATTGGTCGTTTCGACTTGCCCATTAGCGTAGCCAACACTGGTTGCTAGCACTCCAGAAATACGTGAAAAATACTCTTCTAGCCCCCAAAAACAACCACCTGCTAGATAAATTTCTGCCATCCTTATTTCTCCTTTATCAAGTTCTTAACTAATACTCTTCGAAAATCTCTTCAAACCACGTCAGCTTACATCTGCAACCTCAAAACACTGTTTTGAGCAGCCTGCGGCTAGCTTCCTAGTTTGCTCTTTGATTTTCATTGAGTATAAACTTCTTTTCAAAAAAAGGACAGGAAGCCCTCTAATCAAGAGTTTCCCCATCCTATCTTCTATTTCTTTACTTTGTTTCGACACGGACACCTTGGGTATCAACTTTCAAACCATGAAGTTTGCCTTTGAAAGACTGCTTTTGCAATTCTGCCTTAATCTTCGGCATCTTGTCATGAGAAGCCAATACCATAACTGTTGGCCCGGCACCAGAGAGATAGGTTGCATAGGCACCATTCTCTTTGGCTACTTGCTTAATCGTCGCAAATTCACGGACCAGACTTTGACGATAGCGCTCGTGGAAGAGGTCTCCCTCAATCGCTTGTCCAGCTGTCACCATGTCTCCTGCCAACAAGGCTGCAACTGCCACATTGGCGATAGAACTAGCCGCAACAGCTTCCTTGTAGGACAATTTCTTAGGAAGGACACCACGACTGTCTCGAGTACGTAATTCATAGTTGGGAATATAAGCTAGAAAATCACACTCTGGGAAGTCAGCCACAATCGCTGAAACATTTCCTTCAACAGAACTTGCAATAACGAGATTACCGTAAATTGCCGGAGCCACATTGTCAGGATGTCCTTCTATCTTGGTCGCCAGCTGCAATTTATCGTGGTTAGATAAGTTGAGCTTTCCTAGTTGGTTGGCTAGTTCAATCCCAGCTACAATAACAGAACTGGAAGAACCCAAACCACGCGCCAAGGGAACATCACTGGTCATTTTTAAACGCCTTGGTTGCAAGTCAGGCGCAATTTGCAAGGCAATCTTGAGCAAGAGATTACGCTCGTCATGTGGAATCCATTTACCAATCTGGTGTTCAATCAACCACTCATCCCGCTCTTCACAGACCTCAATTTGAAGATACTTGGTAACAGCTACACCGACCGAGTCAAAACCTGGCCCGATATTGGCACTGGTTGCAGGTACAATAATCTTCATCTTATTCTCCTAGCACCTTAAAGGTATTTAAGAGGTCAAATTCTGAAGCTTTGGCCAACTCAGCTGAAACATTCTCAAGCTGTGCTTTATTAATCTTATGAGTGATAATCACTACACGCGCCTTGTCATCCTCTTTTCCATCTTGGAGGATTTGCTTGAAGGAAATATCTTGAGCATTAAAGATTTCAGCCAATTTCAAGACCTGACCTTTTGAGTCTGGTGCCAAGATTGAGAAATAGTAGTTTGCTTTGACATCTTCTGGATTTGCCAAGACCAAGTCACGGCTATATTCGTTGAAGTCTTTACCGATGGTACCATCATTCAAGCGACGAACGATACGGACAATATCTGCTACAACACTTGTTGCAGTTGGTTTTTGGCCCGCACCTGGTCCGTAGTACATAGACTCACCGATACCGATAGATTCTACAAAAACGGCGTTCATTACCCCATTCACACTGGCAAGTGGATGTGCTTTAGGAAGGAAGGTTGGAGTCACTTCTGCAGCAATCCCCGAAGGAGTTTCCTCGATAGAACCTACCAATTTCACTACATAGCCCAGATCTTGGGCTACAGCTACGTCTTCTGGTGTGATGTTGCGAATTCCCTTGTGGGCTACATCGTCAAAGGCAACCTTCATACCAAAAGCAAATTGGCTCAAAATCACCATCTTGTAAGCTGCGTCAATCCCATCTACGTCATTTGTCGGGTCACTTTCTGCAAATCCTAGTCTTTGTGCTTCCGCAAGAGCGTCATCATAAGACCAGCCTTCTTCGACCATTTTGGTCATCATAAAGTTAGAAGTTCCGTTAACGACACCAAGCACGCGCGTGATTTTATCAGAAGCCAATGAATTTGCCAAAGTGCGAAGAATCGGAATACCACCAGCTACTGCTGCTTCGTAGTAAAGTGCTACATTATGCTCTTTAGCAATTTCTAACAATTCTGCTCCATGGACAGCCAAAAGATCCTTGTTGGCAGTAACAACGTGTTTCCCAGCTTCCAAGGCACGCGTGATAAAGGTCTTAGCAGGCTCAATACGCCCCATCAATTCCACTACGATTGTAATGTCCTTGTCTGCTAAAATATCATCTACATTGGTTACAAAGTTAAAGTCATTTCCTGCTGCAAGCAAGCGGTTCTTTTCATCTTCATCCTTGACCAATACCTTGGCCACTTCAATCTCTGAATGAGCCGACTGAACGATTTTTTCTCCATTTTCCTTTAGGAGGAATGGCACACCACTTGCAACGGTACCAAATCCAAGTAAAGCAATTTTAACTGTCATGTTTGTCTCCTAGAAATTTTCTGATATAGCCATTATAACAGAATTTTGTGAAAATTCCTATTATAGTAAATCACTATTTCAGCCTAGTAAAGAAAAAACGAATCATGGGATTCGTCTTTTCTGATAAGTAAAAATTGATTTCTAAAAACTATGAATTAATTTTTTGAAGACCGAGAACTGCATCGTGATTGATCAAGATGCGACCATACTCTTGTAAAACCGAACGACTGATATCACTGTCGTCTGCAAACTCACGCATACGAGCCAAGAGCCAGGCTGGGTATGGACTTGGATGATTTTCAATATCGACTAAAATTGTCAAATAATAGTGCCCATTCATCTTATAGAGTTCAGATGTTTCCATCTGGTAGTTAACCGTCTTTGCAAAAGCAACTAAGTCAGCAAGGCTTGTAAAACGCAGAATATAGTAGATATAAGGTTCTTTCTTGTTCTCCGTTTCCTTTTCTGTTTGCTCTTGCTCTTCTTCTTTAGCTTCTACCTGTTCTAGAGACTGAATAGCTTCAATATCGTCCTTGGTCTTTTCTGCGATACTCTTTTCCAAGGTTTTGAGAAATTCGTCTGGTGACATTTGGGCCAACTCTTCCATGTCAGGTAGGTCCGCCAAATCTTCAAAATCCAGATTCTGGTCAATCTTGGACTTGGTCACAAAGACATCGACCTTATCTGGTTTTGGCGTCACACGGAAACTCAGCATACCACTATCCAGAAAATTGTCTGGCATCTCTAATTCATCTAAAATAGCATAGAAAAACTCTTCTGTTTTTTCCTGAGGAACGAGAAAGTCTGCAATCTCCATTCCCCGATCCATCAAATCATCTAAAGTCATCGTGATTTTCAGTGTTGTATCACTAATTTGTTTCATCTTCATATCTAGTAACCTCATACTTTCAGTCTATCTATTATACTAGATTTTTACGATTTTATCAAAAGAATGAAGCGAGAATGTGATATAATACTAGAGATGATTTTAGATTTAAGAAAGAAAGTTCAATGAAAAATATAAAAGTTAATGCATTGGCCAGTTTGCTGGTCAATATTCTCAATATCGTTTTTCCTCTGATAACCAACCCTTATCTGACGCGGATTCTCAGTAAATCCAACTACGGTTACTTCAATACTGCCAATACCTGGGCTAGCTTTGTCATTCCACTGGCAGCCTTTGGAATATACAACTACGGGATTCGTGCTATCAGTAAGGTTAAGGACGACAAGAATAAAATCAACTATGTCTTTTCTAAGTTGTTTTATATTTCGGTTTTCACTTCTCTCCTGACGACTGGTATCTACTTCCTCTTTATCTTCTTTGACACCAGCATTGAGAACCTGAAAGTCCTCTACTACATCCTAGGGGCCCAAGCACTCTTCCAATTCCTCAATATCGAATGGATGAACGAGGCTTATGAAAACTATGCTTTTATCCTTTACAAGACATTGATTATTCGGATTACCATGCTGGTCGCCATATTTGCCTTTGTTAAAACTGCTGATGACATTGTTCCCTACGCTATCGTCATGACTGCGACAACTATCCTCAACTATCTCCTTAGTTTTCTTTGGATCAAGAGAGAAGTTTCCTTTGTCAAAATTGGTTTCATCGAGTTAGCTAAGGCTTCTAAACCACTCTTTACTATGCTTCTCTTGGCAAATGCCAATATGCTTTATACCTTGCTAGATAGAATGTTTATCACCAAGGGACCAGATGAAAACTATATTTCTTATTATACAATTGCCTATAGTATCGTCATGCTGATTGCTGGTGTCTTAAGTGGAGCTATCAGTGTCAGCATTCCACGTCTCGGCTACTATCTCGGAAAAAAGGACTACAATTCTTATAATTATCTTGTAAATCAAGCGGCATCATTATTCTATTTTCTCATGGTTCCAACTAGTTTTGGGATTATGATTTTGGGAAAGTACGCAACGGTTATCTACTCTTCTGAAAAGTATCTTGAGGCAGGTATCGTGACCAGCGTCTTCGCCTTTCGAACCATTATCTGGGCTATTGAATTGATTCTTGGTAAGCAAATTATCTTTATCAATGACCACGAGAACCGCTTGACTGCTTTCTACTTTGCTGGTGGTGGAGCAAATCTCCTCTTCAACTGTATCTTGTATATCAATAATATTTTTGCCCCTGAGTATTATATTGCTACTACCATTATTGCGGAAGCCATCGTTGTTCTCTTAGAAATTCATTTTATTAGGAAACACCAACTAATCAATTTAAAAGAAATTTTTGTAACCTTAACACGTTATGGTCTCATATCCCTTGGATTTATCCCGATCTTCTATATTTTCAAGATGATTTTCCAAATCAGTTCCTATACGGTGAACCTCAACATGATCCTCATGGTTCTCTCTACCATAGCTACTTGTGGAATCTACTATCTCTTAACACTCTTTCTCACTAAGGATAAAACACTTCACTATGCACTGAACCTAGTACTAGCTAAGATCAAAAGAAACTAAAAGAACACCCTACTGATAAACGAGCGTTTATCAGTAGGGTGTTTCTTATTTATTCTTTTTCTTTCTTGTCAGAAGTATTGGCTTCTAGATTTGAATCTTGTTTTGGCTGTTCAGCAATAGAGGAACTAGCTTCTTGCTTCTTCTCTGACTGATCTGCTTCGCCATTGACAGCAGCAACAGTCTGTCTCCAAATGCCTTCCTCGTTTACCTTATAACCATCAGGCGTAGTTGCATTTTTCAACAAGGAACCATCTGTTTGGAAATAGTACCAATTACCGTCAATTCGTTTCCAACCAGTCTGCATTGCTCCAGTTGAATCAAGATAATAATGGTCACCATTGATTTTGTGGAGACCAACTAGCATGATGCCATCTTCAGGATTGAGATAATACCAGATTCCTTTATCCTTTATCCAACCTGTTTTCATTGCTCCACTTGCTTCAAAGTAACGATAATGATTATCAAACCATTTCCAGCCTGTTTGCATAGCTCCTGATGCACTAAAGTAATACTGCTTACCATCTACTTGTTGGAAGCCGACCAACATGATACCTTCCTGATCTTCAAGATAATACCATGTTCCTTGTTCTTTCAACCAACCGGTTTTCATAGCCCCTGAGTCAGCGTAGTAATGCCAGTGTTTATCAAGCCACTGCCAGCCTGTTTGCATGGCACCACTAGGACTCAAATAGTAACGCGTACCGCCAATCGTCTGGATTCCAGTTAACATAATACCATCTTGATTTAGGTAATACCATTTCTCATTATCCTTAATCCAGCCTGTTTTCATAGCGCCTGAGTTCGCATAGTAATACCAATTATTCTCTAGCCATTTCCAGCCTGTCTGCATAGCACCACTAGCATTCAAATAGTAACGAACACCATTTATATCTTGTTTTCCAGTGAGCATGATACCATCTTTGTCCAGATAATACCAAGTGTCCTGATCCTTAACCCAGCCAGTTTTCATAGCTCCAGAACTTGCAAAATAGTTCCAGTGACTATCAACAAAGGCCCAGCCTGTTTGCATCACACCTTCTTGATTAAAGTAATATGTGCTTCCATTGATATTCTTTTTACCGATAGTCCGTAGCCCATCCTCATCATAGAAATACCAATCTGAGTCAATCTTTTGCCAAGTTGAAGGCTTACCTGCTGTTTGGAGTGTACCACTGTCTGTAAAGAACATCTTCTTGCCATTAAAGACTTGATTTCCTGTTAGCATCTTTCCATCTGCTGCAAAGAGATATTTCTTCCCTCCAATTTCAGAAAGTTCACTAAATCGTCTAGCGCCATTTGATTGGATATAATACCAAGAGCCATCCAGCTTAAACCAACCGCCTGTTTGCATTTTACCATTTGAGTTGAGATAGTAATCATTCCCCTTAGCATTTTCTCCCCAATCATCATTAAGGTGAAGCCAGCGGCCTGCTTGCATTTGTCCTTTTCCATTAAAGAAGTAAGTGGCTCCGCCAATCTCTTTCCAACCGATAGCCATTTCCCCATCTGCTAAACGATATTTCCAGTAGCCACCTTCTTGATACCATTTTTCGTCAACTACAGGGATGTCAGGGAAGAGATTAGAAACATTGGCAAATCCGCTATCACTAATATCAAAAACGGTAGCGTCTTGAGTTTGACTAGAAGCTCTGAGAACTTGAATATTTTTCTTTTGGAGATATTCTCTGGTTGAAGCAACATTAATATCACCGCCAGTTGTCTGAATAATCATCTTTGGTGATAGGTTTTCAAGAAAATTAATCGTATTTGAAATTGTCGCATCATAATGATGATTCCATTTCATCATATCAACCTTGCCGATAACTGGACCTAACTTATCTTCCGCTCCTTCGGCATTATCCAAATCTCCACCAAGGTAGATTCTCTTTCCTGCCACAGTCACCACTGAAACGATTGAGTTTGAGTTATCATCTCGAACTTTTTTCAGATTCCCCTCAGCATCATATTCATTTTTATAATTATAGAGTTGGATATCCATATCACCTAATTTAAAGTGACTATCCTCGTCTGTAATATTCTGAATAAGAGTAACCCCTCGTTTTTGTGCGGCTCTCAAAGCATTATCGTAATTAAAAAGATTATCCCAGAGTCCCCAGTGTGAGGTAATCCGTTCATCTGAATATTTTTTTAAATAAAACTTACCAACTTGATAACGGTTAAGTATCTCATCTGCTCCGCCGATATGGTCACTATGTACATGGGTTCCAATAATAAAATCCAGTTTTTTAACACCAATCTGATCAAGATGGCGAATCAAACGGTCTTCCAAGACTTGATAATTTCTCATGGAAATCCCCCAGCGGCTTGGATAGCGTGGATCACTCCCATCAGGAAAGTCATAATCTTCCCCCATATCAATCAAGGCATAATGACCATTGCTTTCCAGAAGGATAGCATCACTCCCAGATTTTGCTTTAGTATTTATGAAATGGATACGATTGCCTGAACCAGCAGTAATGGTGTCTGCATTAACTTGTTGTGATAAACCAATCAACACAAAAAGGAAAGCAAGTAAACTATAACTGACTGATTTAACTAATCTTTTATTCTTCATCTTGAACACTCCTTTCTCGATGAAAACAATCTTTTACTAATCAATCCAATAATTCTTATCAGTTCCTGGAACCTGCTGTTCAACAGGTGGTGGAGTCATATAATCTGATCCAAATTCGTAGACAAGAATTTCATGGTATTTTCTCGGAGCCTTCACTACGATGTTTTCGTATGGCATATCAATCAGATCATAGAGCCATTCTTTTTTGATTCCCTCTGGAAAACTTGGATCAAATATCGTACAGGTAAGATCTGTAGCTTGATTTACACTATATTTCAAAGCAAGATTCTCTAATTTTTGATTCCAAGTTTGTGGAGAACTTAGGCGAAAAATAGCTGATCCAATATAACGAGGCAGATTTTTTATCCCCCCATTTTCTGATTTAATTCCTTTGAAATTCAAAGAAGAAAGGCGGACAAAATGTTTGTAGAGCTTCATTTTCTTACAATCACTTTCCTCCGTCACGACACCATCGTATGGAAAAATGTCAACACAAGTTCCTAATACAACTGTCGGGTCCAGAAGATTGGCGTCTCTACGTGTTCTAATATCGTGGACACGCATATAACTGTAAGGATAGCCTTTTGTTTCTCTAAATGAAATCAATTTGTAGTAGGGATGATTCTCATTTTTTAAAACCTTATAAAGCTTTTCAAATTCATCTCGCGCCAAGGAAATATCTGTATCATCATCCCAAGGGATAAATCCTTTA
This sequence comes from Streptococcus oralis subsp. dentisani, assembly GCF_002096615.1. GTDB lineage: Bacteria > Bacillota > Bacilli > Lactobacillales > Streptococcaceae > Streptococcus > Streptococcus oralis_U. The sequence goes on along the minus strand of NZ_NCUX01000033.1, from coordinate 215,264 downwards.
TGGCGGACAGCTCCTAGTAAGGTTCCAAAATCAATAAAATATTTAATCTGATGCTTTTCACATAGTTCATGTAGATACTTTAAAATATCCAACTCCACTTGTTTTATTTCTTCAAGACTTAAAACTCTCTCAGACATACGTTCTATTCTCCTAATTTCGACTAATTCTTTAAACGATTTTTAACTGCGATTTGCTTACTTAGAACTTTTAGTGATTTTCCACAGTTTAAAATCATGGTGAGATACTCTTTGTTCAAGAGGGGGCAATTGCATGTAATCTCCGTAGTCAGAGGTCAAAATTTCATGGTAGTGTTTTGGAATCATAAATTCCTTACCTTCAAATGTTCCCACAATCACTTGTTCTAACCACTCACGTTTCCAAACTGGCTTATTCATATCCTTGTAAATCAAATAATCAACTTGCTCGTAGTCAGCAACTGCTCTAGATTTAGCAAGCTCATCAATTTGCTCAACATACTTATTCGTATTTGTGAAATAGAAAATGACAACAGAAATATAACGAATTAAAGAATTTAGTAGACTTTTTGTATTAGTAATTCCTTTAAAAGTGTAACAACTCAATTGACGTTTCTTTATGAGTTTCGTCATTTTGTTTTTAAAATCTGCATCATCTTCATAACCATCTACAGGGAAAATATCCACATAAATTCCCATATTGGAATCAATTCGTACATCTTCTTCGAGCAAGTAGGTATGGTTATCCTGCACTTTCATGAAGGGATAGACATAGTTAAGATTATTTTTATAAGACATGACTTCATAACGTTCATCAGGATGAGCGATGAGGTAATCTTGTAGTTTCTCATAGTCTTCTCTTAGCATGCAAATATCCATATCATCGTCCCAAGGGATAAAACTTTTATGGCGAACCGCACCAATTAGACTTCCATATGCTAAGAAATACTTGACACCAATTTTCTGACAAACTTCATGAATATACTCCATGATTCCAAGTTCCATCTGTTGAATTTCACTGATATCTGTTACTTCTTGGTACCGAACTCCTTCATCCCGTTTGCAGACTACGAGTCCATAGCCAATTGCTAACCAGAAGATGATATTAATAAAGTTGGTTGAATACATAATCTGACTCTCAAATAATTGACCAAACAAGATACCAAAGAAAAGGATCATAATCAATTTATCAGTATTTTTCTTGGAAACAATCAAATACGTTAAAAAGCGCTTGATGACATAACCCAATATAAGAAGGAAGGATACCAATCCTAGAACTCCCGAACTGACAAATATGGTTACAAAAATGTTATGGAAATTCCCACCGATAAGGGAGTTTTGAATCTCAAATTTACTGAAATATTCTGTATAGTAATCTGGAACATTCCGTACACCATAACCAAAAATTGGTTTGGCACTTCCCATCTTGATGGCATTTTTCCAGATATAGGTTCTACCACTTGGTGTTGTTTCGATCAGATGGAGCTCACCGTTCTTCTTAGTGACGGACGAATCTGTTTCAGCATAGGATTGTCCTTTGTTTAGGTCAAAAACAGTCGCGGTTTCAGATGAGATATAAATTGAAGTTGCATAACTCAATCCAATGTTGGTTGCAGTAATCAGCAAACCAGCAACTATAAAAGTGAGGAATCGTTTAACGATACTCCCTCTAGTAGCAAAGAAACTATAGAGTCCAATCATGAGAAGTAAAGAAAGTAAGGCTCCTCGACTTTGCATCGTAGCGAAGTAAACTAACTGAATCACATTGTTCAGTTTTAGATAAACAGAATATTTACTTCCTTTATGGATCAAATACATAGCCAAAATAATGCTAATGTATGAAAATATCGCACTAGCATTAGGATTAACAATCCCCCACAGACGTCCATTCATGACACCATAGTAATAAGATTGTTCGCCAATCTTAAATAGGATAAGGACTCTACTTACCAATAAACCAAACGCAAAAATTGCTGAAGAAAAAGATACAATTTGAACCGTATAAGCAATCCAGTCAAATAATTTTTTAAGTTGCCCTGATTGTAACATGGTAAATAATAAAACATAGGTTACCATGAAGAGGATTTCAATCACATTTCCAATCAAATGTCCGGAGCGATTGAATACTGCCGATAGCAGATGACTCCCAGATAACAAGCCAAATAAGGCCAAAAACTTTCGATCTACTGTAATCTGTTTCCACTTAAACAACAATGTGTAGCAAATATAAAGTACAACAATCGCTGACAATCCCTTATAGATTGGATTTGCTACCTTATAAACCAGTGAACTCATACTTAAAATCGAAATAAAAACAAATAGATATGAAATCCATAATTTTGATTTTTCAAAGTATTCATCCAATTTTGAAAAATTCATTTTCAACTCCTTCTCATGATATTAGTTTTTTAATCCAACAATTTTCTTATATAGCCATGGAGAAATGACAAGTGATAGGACTGCTATCTTGCGAAATCTAGTAAAATAAGCATCCTTCCAAATTTCGTGTCGATGCTGAACAATCCAAGTCCTTAGCTCGGTTTTCTCCTTTTGATACTCTTCAGATGAAGTAAAGATAATTTTATCGTAAACTGTGATGTACGACCAACATTCTCTATTTTTTAATTCGTATTTTAAATTAGGAAAGACTTGTGAAACTTGAGCAATTATTTGCTTATAAACTTCTATCGTGTCAAATGCATATCGATTAACAGATGTTGTTGCACTTCCCTCACGATGATCATAATAATAAACAGGTTTGTCAATAAATACGCAACTGCATCTTGTCTTTAGTAGCAATTCAGTTAAAAATAAGGCATCTTCAGCTAAGTGATAATTTGTATTAAACTTTTCATCCGCTAGCAGGTCTCTCTTAAACAGTTTTGCAACTGGAAAAAATGACGTTCTGGTAGTCATCAGTAGTTCCTTCATGGTTTCTTCTGTTGACCAGAGTTCTGTTTTTCCAGAATGTGGAGGTAAGTCTGTTACAATGCCGTTTTTGATATGGTGCAGAGGAGCAATTACAAAACCTACATTCACCCCCTCAACTGCACTTGCTAAAGTAGCTAGGTAATCTTGGGTAACGAAATCATCGCTATCAATAAAGGTGATCCAAGCACCCGTCGCCAGCTTGATTCCCGTATTTCTCGCATTTGAGACTCCAGCATTTTCTAGATGATAGACCTTGATATTCTCATGCCGAGAGGCTAAATTCTCACAGATCTTTCCGCTGGAATCGGTAGAGCCATCATTGATTAGGATTAACTCAAAATGGGTATAAGTCTGTTGAAGAATTGACTCCACACATCGTTCCAGATAGGCTTCTACATTATAGACTGGAACAATGACGCTAATTTTTTCTTCCATCATGCCCCATATTCTCCCTTGTATTCTGTATAAGACTTATCCATATCAGCTATGACAGCATCATGATGCGGTACTTGCTTGTCTGCTGGTGGCGGTGTCATATAATCTCCAAAAGCAGTGCTGAGATAGGCATCATAACCAACTGGAATGGGCATCTCAGTTCCTTCAAATGGCAAGAAAAGATTGTCTTCAAAAGATGCGATTGGGTACTTGTTTCGCATGTAGCCGGGACCTGAGCATAATTCCGTGATTCCATCGCTCTCAGCCAGACCATACTTGGTCATTTCTTTTTCAGCTTTTTTCCAAATGCGATAACGTAGAGATTTTGGCGTCAAACCGAGTAAGATACGACTTCCCCATTTCATGACTGCACCATGCTTTTCTGGAACAGTTTGCGCACAGAAAAGGGAATAAATCAAGGCCCAGCGAACCTGTTTCTTGCGCTCAGCTGGATTTTTAGGATAATAATCCAAAGGCAAAACGTCCAAGGCCAAACCGTGTGGCAAATCCAAATCCTGCTGATAAGGCTTGATACAGGTCGTTTCCTTATCACGAATGGTAATAAAAAGGTTACGGTCTACAAAATCCTTGTGACTCTTTGACAAGAAATAACGCTTATCTGCATAACGAGGCCATAGTTCGGCTAACTTTTCATAGTCCTTGCGAGGCATGAAAAAATCTAGGTCATCATCCCAAGGAATGAAGCCCTTGTTGCGAAGGGCACCAATCGCTCCTCCACCACAGAGATAGCACAACAAATTATGTTCTTTACAAAATGCGACGAAATATTCAGCCATTTCCAGACTACGAGCCTGAATCGCTTTCAAATCACTCATGTCTCTCCTCTTCTGTCCAATAACGAGTTATATCGTTTTATTATACCATAAAAAAGCCTTAAAAATCCATCAGATACCGTAAAAAATCAAAGCCCAATCCACCATTTTTACTGGTGAATGAAGCTTTGATTTTTATTTATCTATCTCTTATCTCATTCCCATTTGGGCGAGTTTAGTCCGGTATTTGTTCTGGTCGACAAGTAGACCTTGTCCTCCGTAGACATCATAAGCATCTACCCAATCGCCCAGTTCTGGCACTGTGAGTCTTTCGATACCATTCTGTGCACCTTCGATAACTGATAAGCCATTGGTCAGTAAGAATGTATATGGTAGGTTGGTAGAAGTCATTCCAAATACTTTTCCAAGTGCTTCTGAACCGGTAAAGAGCTTGGTTGGATCCTTGATTTGCTCAAGAACAGCTGACATGACTTGCTGCTGACGTTTGGTACGACCATAGTCTCCCTCATCATCATCACGGAAGCGAGCATAGTTGAGCAAGGTCGAGCCATTCATCTGCTGTTTCCCAACTTTAATAGTTTGAGTTGGTGATTCCGTTTCTGTTGCATGAAGGTCGTCTCCAACTGTGGCTTCTGTCAGAGGCTGACCATTTAACGTTGAAAACTTAGCGTCTATAGTCACCCCATCAGGAAATAACGTATCAATGGCAGTTGCAAAGGCTTGGAAATCCACTAGGGCATAGTACTTAATATCCAAATCAAAGTTGTCTTTTAGAACCTTGCGAACCATTTCAGCCCCTTTTTGCCCTTCTTGTTCCCCGAGTTCATAAGCAACATTGAGTTTATTATCCGTTTGTTTCTTGCCATTCACAATCTGGCTGTAGCCATCAATATAGACTAGGTTGTCACGCATGAAGCTGACTAGCTTGATCTTCTTATCCGATCCACTGACATTCAGAACCATGATCGTGTCGGTACGAGTCTCCGCACTATTTTGACCGATACGGCCATCTGTACCCATGATTAGGATATTCACCCCGTCTTTAGTATCTTGACCATTAAACACCTGTACTTGTGCTGCTTTTGCATCAGCTGGCTTATTGCTAGTAGTTGCCGACTGGAAACCTCGAAGAAACATAATAATCATGCCCGCAGCCACACAGGTTATCAACAGTAAAAGCCAAATTAGAACTCGTTTAAAAAACCTTCTTGGTTTCTTCTTTTTCACTTTTGGAAGAGAGGGAAATTTCTGATGTCTATTCGAGCGACTTTGATTGGAATACTGTGGAATCCCAATGTCCTTCCCTAGATTTTTTTCCCTTTCACCTTCATTAGAGGGAAAGCCACCGTCCATTTTTCTTTTCAGATAGTCAAATTCTCTCTTTTCTCTGTCATTTAGGTAATGAATATTCTTAAAAAGGTAATCATAGCGTAACTGCTCATGATGACTTAAAGGGCTTTCTTTGCTCATAGGCTCTCCTTTCCTAGGTCCCTTATGGTGAAAATAGGGTAGGTTCCCAGTATCTTGTACTGGATTCCAATTGCTTCTAGTTCTTGTCTGGCAAAATGAACCAGCTCTTTGTCACTATAGTCTACATCGATAATGAAAAAATATTCTCCCAAGGCTGTTTTAAGGGGGCGACTCTCAATCTTTGTTAAGTCAATCCCTCTCCAAGCAAAGGTTGAAAGAGCCTTGTAGAGGGCACCGGGAAGATTGTCTGGTAAGGTTATGGCCAAACTCATTTTTTCAGTTTGCGATTGCAAAGGAATAGTGGGAATCTCGGATCCTAAAACCCAAAAACGAGTGAAATTGGCTTCCATTTCTTGGATATCTTCTGCTATCAATTCCAAACCATACTCTGCAGCGGAGTTTCTAGGGGCAATAGCCGCAAAAGGTTGGTCTGGATGTTCAGCAATAAAGCGGGCTGCATAGGCTGTGCTTGCCGTCACTTCAAGCTGGGCTTCTGGATAATGCGCCTCTATGAATTTCTTTCCCTGAGCCAGAGCCTGAGGATGAGAAAAGATTTTCTCAATTTTTGACTGACCTGGAACTGCCATCAGCTGCTGGTGAATGGGTTGAACGATTTCTGCTACTGCTTGGATGCGAGCCTGATGAAAAAGGTAATCCAAGCTTTCATGCACACTCCCCTCAATGGAGTTTTCAACTGGCACCACAGAATAATCCACCAAGCCTTGCTCATAGGCCTTGATAACATCTGTGATATTGGCAAAGGCATGCAATTCCTCTTTGGGAAAGGCTGTCTGCACAACATGATGCGAAAAAGATCCCTTAGGACCTAGATAGGCAATTTTCATCTCAGTTCCTCTATAATTTCCTCTGGGCTAAACTTGGTCACATCTAGAACACGACTGGCTACTTCCTCGTACCAAGCCTGTCTTTCTTGAAAAATCCCTCGCAACTCTTCCTTGCTGTTGTTGAGAAAAAGTGGCCGTTGATTGTCCTTATCAGCTGCGATACGTTGGTAAAGAGTTTCAAAGTCTGCTTTCAGATAGATATTATCAGGATTTTGCTTGAGCAAGTCACGATTTCTCTGAGAAATAACAACGCCTCCACCAGTTGACACAACTCGGTCCGTTTTTAGTAAATCCGCTAAAACTTCTGACTCCACCTGACGAAAGGCCACTTCTCCTTTTTCTTCGAAAAAATTCACAATAGACATACCTAAGCGTTCCTCAATTAAGGCATCCATATCGAGGTAGTCTGGGTCTAAACCTCTTGCGATTGTGGATTTCCCAGCCCCCATAAACCCGAGTAATACCTTAGCCATGAATCAAAGTCTCCAAATCATCAAAGAAGCTAGGATAACTGGTATTGATGGCTTCAGCACGTTCCAGCTCGACTTCTCCGTCCCTTACTAGAAGAGCAGCAATGGCTGACATCATGCCGATACGGTGGTCACCGAAAGTATTGACTCTAGCACCATGAAGGGATGATTTCCCCTTGATAATCATTCCATCTGCCGTAGGTGTGATTTCCGCGCCCATGCTATTTAAGGCGTCAGCCACCACCTGAATGCGGTCTGTTTCCTTGACCTTGAGTTCCTCAGCATCCTTAATGACTGTTACACCTTGCGCCTGTGTTGCTAGAAGGGCAATAATAGGCAATTCATCAATCAAGCGTGGAATCAAGGATCCACCAATCTCTGTTCCTTTTAAGTCAGAAGACTCAACAGTCAAAGTAGCAGATTTAGCGACTGGGTCAATTTCAGTTATTTCTAGTTTTCCACCCATGGCACGAATGACATCGATAATCCCTGTACGCGTTTCGTTAATACCTACATTCTTAAGCACTACACGAGAATTTGGAACAATCAAACCTGCGACTAGCCAAAAGGCTGCACTGGAAATATCTCCTGGAACAACCACTTTTTGTCCTGTCAATTTTTGCGGCCCTTGGACTGTGATTTTCTTGCCGTCCACACTTAAATGACCACCAAATTGCTGAAGCATATCTTCGGTATGGTTACGAGTACATTCTTTCTCGATAATAACGGACTCCCCCTGAGCCTGCAAGGCTGCAAATATCAAGGCAGACTTGACTTGGGCAGAGGCGATTGGCAACTCATAGTGAATAGGTGTAAGGTTTTTCGTCCCTTTTAGGCGAAGAGGAGGCAGGTCTCGCTCGGTTTGCCCTGCAATGCTAACGCCCATTTTTTTCAGTGGAATCGTCACGCGATCCATAGGACGTTTAGAAAGACTATCATCTCCAAACATCTCTACTTCGAAGTCTGCACCAGCAAGGACACCTGAGATCAGGCGAATCGAGGTTCCAGAATTTCCCATATCCAAGGCATTTTGCGGAGCTTTTAAGCCATCCATTCCAACACCTTGAATAGTAATAACCCCATCTTTGTCCTCAATTTCAACACCAAGGTCACGAAAAACCTGCATGGTTGAGAGCACATCCTCTCCACGCAGAATATCATAAACCTTGGTCTCGCCCTCAGCCAAACTTCCAAAAATAATCGAACGGTGGCTGATAGACTTATCACCTGGAACCCGGATATTGCCATGTAAGTGGCGAATGTTTGTTTTTAGTTTCATAGTTGACCTCATACTTGCAATACTTTTTCTTATTTTATCACAAAAAAGCCAGAAATTCCTGAAATTTCTGGCTTTTATACAGATAAAATACTATTTCAATAATTCTGAAACAGGTTCAAAGACAATTTTTTCAATGTCTGAAAGGTAAATGGACAATTGTTGCTGTTTGGCAAAGAAATCTGACAAAAGAGCGTTCTCTTGGATTTGCTTGCTGAAAGACTGCATCTTTTCTTGGAAAGAGGCGTCTGGCATTTGTCCTGTTTGCGCCATGACTTGGATTTCTTGTTGGAAAGCAAGGTAGTCTACAAAAATCTTGCTGGCTTGATTATCTGCTTGGATGGCATCTTTGGCTGCTTTGACCGCCTTGTATTCTGGTAATTCGCGTAACCCGCGACTGAGTTCATTTGCACTATCGTAAATATTTGACATGATTTTCTCCTTATTTGATGACGACTGTGTAGTCCGTATTTTCTGTAATTAAGCGTTCAGCTCGTTCCAAATCTTGAGCATTTTTAAAGGAAATTTGTAGAATCCCGTGAACATCCTCCCGGTTTTCTTCGTTGATGTGAATGTTGACCAAGGAAGTCCCACGTAGCAATTCCAAAATCCGCAAGATGACATCTTCTTCATCGGGAACGTCGACATAGAGGTCGTAAGAGCTATCCACACCTCCACGCTTATGGATTTCCATAGCCTGCCGTTGCTCACGCGCCTGATTGAAAAAGTTCCAGATTTGCTCCTCATCTCCCTTAGTCATGGCTTGTCCAATCTCATCTAAGCGCTCCTTGAAATCCTCAATTCGATCCAGAATAGTTTCTCGATTGGACAAGAGAATAGAAGTCCACATACCTGGCTCACTCTCCGCAATCCGAGTCATATCTCGAAAACCACCCGCCGCAAAGCGCCTTGCCATCTCATGTTCTTGAGCATAAACTGCCGTCTGCTCCATAAGGCTGGAAGCCAGAATATGAGGAAAATGGCTAATCTGAGAAGTCACTCGATCATGCTCCTTGGCATCGATCTCGATAAAGCGAGCATGAAGACCTGAAAGTAGATCTTTCATTTCCTCAAGTGTGTCAGGACTTGTCAGTCTCAAAGGTGTAAAGATATAGTAGGCATTTTCAAAGAGATTAACATCCGCAGAGGCAGCCCCTGTCTTGTGGCTACCTGCCATTGGATGGGCCCCGACAAAGCGAACAGGCTTGCCAGCCAAATACTGCTCCGCCGCATCTACAATGGCTGACTTGGTTGAGCCCGCATCCGAGATAATGACGCCTTCCTTCAAGTCTAAATCTGCCAGCTCCTTAATAAAAGCAATGGTCTGCTTGATTGGCAAGGTCAGAATGATGACATCTGCCAGAGGAGCGAAACTGGCAAAATCATCCGTCGCACGGTCTATCATGCCTTTTTTCAAAGCAATGTCTCTCGAAGCCTGGCTACGATTGTAACCTAAAATTTCATAATCTGGATGATCGCGCTTGATACCGAGCGCCATTGAAGCACCAATCAAACCGAGACCTGCGATATAGATTGTTTTTGCCATAGGAACTCCTTAATAGTTCTTTGTATATTCTCGGTGGTTAGCTACCGCTTCTTTTAATTCCTCAAGATTATCTGATGAGAATTTTTCAAGGATTTCTTGTGCTAGAACCGTTGCTACAACGGCTTCCATGACTACACCTGCTGCTGGAAGAGCGGTCGGATCACTTCTCTCCACGGTTGCCTTGTACGGTTCGTGGGTTTCGATATCCACACTCATGAGAGGTTTGTAGAGTGTGGGAATGGGTTTCATGACACCACGGATAACGATGGGCTGACCATTAGTCATACCACCTTCGAAACCACCTAGATTATTGGTACGACGAGTATAGCCGTCTTCTTTAGACCAGAGAATTTCATCCATAACTTGGCTACCTTTACGGTAACCAGCTTCAAATCCAAGACCAAATTCCACCCCTTTAAAAGCATTGATAGAAACAACTGCTTGGGCCAATCGCGCATCCAATTTTCTGTCCCATTGGACATAGGAACCAAGACCAACTGGAACGCCTCCGACGACTGTCTCCACAACCCCACCGATGGTATCACCGTCACGTTTGATTTGGTCAATGTAGTCCTTGATTTCCTGTTCCCGTTCTTGGTTGACAATAGAAACTTCAGACTGGGCAGCTCGTTGCTTGATTTCAGCGACGGTTAGATTTTCAGGTACATCGATTTCCTTGCCACCAAAAACCACAACGTGGTTGGCAATCTCCATATTAAGCTCAGCCAATAGGCGTTTGGCTACTGCTCCAACTGCTACTCGCATGGTTGTTTCACGAGCTGATGAACGTTCCAAGGAATTTCTCAAATCATCAAAACGGTACTTGATGCCCCCTACCAAGTCGGCGTGACCTGGACGAGGATGGGTGATTTTCCGCTTGCTTTTAAGGCGGTCTTCGATATCCTCAGCAGACATGATATCCAACCATTTTTGGTGGTCTTTATTGATGACATCCATGGTAATAGGAGCCCCTGTCGTCTTCCCGTGACGAACGCCTGAGGTAAAGACAACCTGGTCACTCTCAATCTTCATACGACCACCACGACCGTAGCCACCCTGACGGCGTTTAAGGTCTCCATTAATATCCTCAGCTGTCAAAGGAAGTCCAGCTGGAATTCCCTCAATGATAGCCGTTAGACGGGGGCCGTGTGATTCTCCTGCAGTTAAATATCTCATACGTTCTCCTTATTTTACCAAGTAGTCTTTCATCTCTTCCAGAGAAACTGGGTGAATGGTCGCTGAACCAAGCTCTGGCACCAAGACCAATTTCAAGGTGTTGCCACGCGCTTTCTTGTCATGAGTCAAAGCCTGATAAAGCTTGTCAACATCCCATTTTTCATAGTCAACAGGTAAGCCAAATTTCTGACACATCTCTGTAATGGACTGAGTTATGCCAGCTGGCATAAGGCCTTTTTCCTCAGCAACCTTGGCAATCTGTACCATTCCCATAGCCACAGCCTCACCATGCATGACCTTGCCGTAACCAGCTGTTGCTTCAATGGCGTGGCCAATAGTGTGTCCAAAGTTGAGGTAAAGCCGAACACCATTGTCCAACTCATCTTCGACCACCATCTTGCGCTTCACCTGACAAGAATGTTCAATCAAGGTCTCTGCATGTTCCAGAACGCTCTCAACAGAGCCATCCAGTTCTGTTAAGAGAGCCCACAGTTCTGGATCCTCAATCAAGCCGTACTTGATAACCTCACCCATCCCTTCAATCAACTCTCTTTTCCCGAGTGTTTCAAGGACAAGCGGGTCAATCAGAACCCCATCTGGTTGGGCAAAAGTTCCCACCATATTTTTAGCAAATGGAGTATTGACCCCCGTCTTTCCACCGATAGAAGAATCAACCTGAGCAGTCAAACTAGTCGGAATCTGAACAAAGTGAATGCCCCGCATATAGGTAGAGGCCACAAAACCAGCCAGGTCTCCAACGACACCACCACCAAGAGCCACGATCCCATCGCTACGAGTCAAACCTTGCTTAACTAGAAATTCATAGACCTTCTGAACAGTGGTTAAATTTTTTCGTTCTTCGCCTTCTAAAAAGTCAAAAACAGCTACCTGAAAACCAGCATCTTCTAGGCTGAGTTTAACCTTCTCTGCATAGAGAGAAGCTACATGGTTGTCGGTTACAATGACCACTTTTTGAGGTTGCCAGAGTTCTCGCAACCATTGACCAGCCTGGGCCAGACAACCTTTTTCAATCTGAATATCATAAGGATGATGCGGAATATCGATTCTGATTTTCATAGTAGGGTCTCCTTTTCACTATTTATATTTTTCTGTTAAGGACTGCCAAATCTCGTCTGTCGGCATTTCTTTACCTGTCCACAGTTGAAAAGCTTCTGCAGCTTGATAGAGTAACATTCCAAGACCATTAACGGCTGGATTGCCCTGACTTCTAGCCCATTTCAAAAATGGCGTCTCAAAAGGTTGGTAAATGATATCTGCGACCAGGAGAGCCTCTGGCAAATTGATAATTTCAGGAACTGGCGACGACTGACCATCCATGCCCACACTGGTAGCATTGACTAATAAGTCCGACTCGGCAATCCTTGATTGCAGTTCAGAAACATCTTCTAAAGCATACAAGTCCACTTTAAATCCTGTTTGCTCCTGCAACTTGGCTAGGTAAGGTCTTGTTTTTTCCATAGAAACTGAACGCACAAAGACTGAAATCTGACTGACCCCGTCCAAAATGGCTTGTGCCAAGATTGATTTGGCCGCTCCACCTGCGCCCAGAATGGTCATTTTCTTATCCGAGATTGCAAAAGAAGGCAAGCTCTTAAAAAATCCCTTGCCATCTGTATTATATCCAATTAACGTTCCGTCTTGATTGACAACTGTGTTGACCGCCCCAATCAAACGAGCCTCATCACTCAACTCATCCAGATAAGGAATCACTTGCTCCTTGTAAGGCATGGAGAGGTTGATGCCAAACATCTGGTAACGGCGAATATTGGCTACTGTTTCTGCCAAGTCACCCGCTTCAATCTCCCAAGCCATATAGACACCATTGGTAGCTGTCGCCTCAAAGGCCCTATTGTGGATGAAGGGTGAAATAGAGTGTTTGATGGGATTGGCAACAACTGCAGCTAAACGTGTATAGCCATCAAGCTTCATCCAAAATCTCCCTGATTTTTTTCATACTTGATAGAGAAATCTGACCCGGTGCACTGGCCGCATCCATGCTAGCAAAAGACCAGCTAGAACCTGTCACATCTGAAGTGATACGCGAAACCTTACCAATTTTCCCCATGGAAATAGTCACGTACTCTTGCTCAGGATTGAGTGTCTTGAAACCTCGCGTATAATTCATCAGATCCAAAACATCCTGAGCTGTATTTGCCATTACTGATACCTTCACTACTTTTGGAGTCAAGCTGGTCAATTCAGACAAGATTTCCATCATGTTTTCAGGTGTTTCCTGGAAATTGTGATAACTCAAGACCAGATTTGGAAAATCCAACATTTCCTCAAAAACATCCTTGTGGCTGAAATACTCAAAATCCACATAGTCTGGTTGGTAGAGTTGGGTCACTTCCTTGATGATTTGAACATACTCTTCTGAGGAAAGTTCGATTTCTCCTCCCTCAGCGCGAGTCCGAAGGGTAAAGACAAGTTCGCGTCCTGCAAATTTCTCAAAGATAGCGGGTGCTACCTGTAAAATAGCGTCTTTTGCAAGAAAGTCCGCACGCCACTCGATGATATCGGCATCTTCATACCTAGTGGCATCCAGTTCTTGCGCTTCTTCTAAACTTCTTGGCATTACTGAAACGACTAATTTCATCTACTAACCTTCATACTAATCACCTTGAGGTAATTACTGCTTTCATCTTTTTTATTATAGACAAAGTCTGCTGGAAGGCCATATTGGTTTAAGATCTGATATTTTCTTCCTGCAAAACCTTTATCAATTTGTTCTGTAAATTTCTGGCGGGAAACATTGGCAGCATTAGTACTGGCAATGATAATACCTCCAGGATTTAAAATTTCTAGACTCTGGGAAATCAACTTGTGATAGTCCTTCGCCACAGAAAATGTTTGTTTTTTATTGCGGGCAAAGCTTGGCGGATCTAGGACAATCACATCATAGGTCAAGCCTTTTCGCTTGGCATACTTGAAGTACTCAAAGACATCCATGACGATAAAACGATGATTGTCCGTGCTGAGTCCATTTGCCTGAAAATGAGCTTCTGACAACTCTCTGGACCGTTTGGCCAAGTCGACAGAAGTTGTCTCACTCGCGCCTCCCATAGCTGCAGCAACAGAAAAGGCAGCCGTATAGGAAAACATATTGAGCAAGGATTTGCCCATTGCAAGACCGTCAACCAGACTCCCACGAACCTCATGCTGGTCTAGGAAAATCCCTGTCATCAAGCCATCATTCATAAAGACTTGATAGAGCAGGCCATTCTCAAGAACAGTAAAGTAGTCTGGCGCTTCCTCACCATAAACATAGGCAGACTCGTAGTCTAGACCTTTAAAACGAATCTTCTCATAAGCCCCCAAGACCTCAGGAAAAACTTCCTTAAAAGCCTTAACTATCAGCTCACGAATCTGGTAAACAAAGGAGTTGTACCAAGAAAAGACAGCATAATCTTCATAGAGATCAACAGTCAGACCGCCAAAGCCATCCCCCTCTTGGTTAAAAAGGCGAAAGGCAGTAGTCAAGTCATCCTGATAATAAGGCTTTCTAACTTCCTTGGCCTTACGAAACAGAGCTTCAAAAAAGATTTGGTTAAAGCTAACCTTTTCCTTACTGACCATCCAGCCGATGCCTTTGTTCTGCTGAGAAAGATAGGCACTCCCTAAAAACTTCCCGTCTTGACTAAGAACTTCTACTGCCTGATCCGTCAGATCAATATCTGTTAAATCACTTGCTTCCAAAAGAACTAGACCCTTAGCTAGCTTTTTTTCAACACGTTTGCTGACCCTAATTCTATTCATAGCTACTATTATAGCAAATTTTATGACAATTCTCAAAAAAGAAACCGTTTGTCCATATGTACTTTAGTTTACTAAGTGTCATTTTTGTTCAAATATGTTTATTCCATTTACTTTTTCACCAAAATATCCTTTCCCTTGTGATGGAAAGAGAGATTCTATTCGCTAAAAATAGACAATTTCAGAAATGAGTATAGAATCTTGCGCAAACGTTTGCCTAGTTCTAAACTTTATGGTAGAATAAAACACAACATTGATAAGCAAGAGGAAAAACAATGCAAAATCAGACACTTATGCAATACTTTGAGTGGTATCTGCCCCACGACGGCCAACACTGGACGCGATTGGCAGATGACGCAGAACACCTAGCAAATCTTGGTATCAGTCATGTCTGGATGCCACCTGCCTTCAAGGCAACCAATGAAAAAGATGTTGGCTATGGCGTTTATGATCTTTTTGACCTAGGTGAATTTAACCAAAAAGGGACTGTCCGCACCAAGTATGGGTTTAAAGAAGACTATCTTCAAACGATTCAGACTCTCAAGGAGCATGGAATCCAGCCTATGGCTGATGTGGTGCTCAATCACAAGGCCGCTGCTGATCATATGGAAGCCTTTCAGGTTATTGAAGTGGACCCTGAGGATCGTACCGTTCAACTAAGCGAGCCCTTTACTATCAATGGCTGGACTCACTTTACTTTCGATGGTCGCCAAGATACCTACAATGACTTCCACTGGCACTGGTACCATTTTACAGGGACAGACTACGATGCCAAACGCCGTAAATCTGGCATTTACCTGATTCAAGGGGACAATAAAGGTTGGGCAAACGAAGAATTGGTCGATAATGAAAACGGAAACTACGACTATCTTATGTATGCCGACCTAGACTTTAAGCACCCTGAAGTCATCCAAAACATCTATGACTGGGCTGACTGGTTCATGGAAACGACTGGTGTGGCGGGATTCCGCTTGGATGCCGTTAAACACATCGACTCCTTCTTTATGGGCAATTTCATCCGTGATATGAAGGAAAAATACGGCGAAGATTTCTACGTTTTTGGGGAATTTTGGAATCCAGATAAGGAAGCCAATCTAGACTATCTCGAGAAAACAGAGGAACGTTTTGACCTTGTCGATGTTCGCCTCCACCAAAACCTCTTTGAAGCTAGTCGGGCTGGAGCAAGTTACGACCTTCGTAGTATTTTTACCGATAGCTTGGTTGAACTCAAGCCTGACAAGGCTGTAACCTTTGTCGACAACCACGATACCCAACGTGGTCAAGCCCTTGAGTCTACTGTTGAAGAATGGTTCAAACCAGCCGCCTATGCCCTTATTCTATTACGCCAAGATGGGCTTCCATGTGTCTTTTACGGAGACTATTACGGCATTTCGGGGCAGTATGCTCAAGAAGATTTCAGAGAAGTTCTTGACCGTCTCCTAGCCATCCGGAAAAACTTGGCCTATGGAGAGCAAACAGACTACTTTGATGATGCCAACTGTATTGGATGGGTACGTTCAGGTGCTGAAAATCAATCTCCAATCGCAGTCTTGATTTCAAATGATCAAGAAAACAGCAAGTCTATGTTTGTTGGTCAAGAATGGGCTGACCAAACCTTTGTTGACCTCCTTGAAAATCATCCAGCACAAGTTACGATCAATGCTGAAGGTTATGGAGAATTTCCAGTAGCAGCAGGTTCAGTCAGTGTCTGGGCAGCAAAATAAACCTATCAGTTATAAGTCAAATCCAAGCGGATTTGGCTTTTTTGCAATCACAAAAAGACCTATCCTAATGGATAGATCTTTAATGTCTTATAATTTACCTGCTACTGCCTCCAAGAGTTCTTGGATTTTCGCTTGATTGCTTCCTCCTGCCATGGCCATGTCTGGTTTACCACCACCACGTCCATTGACGATTGGTGCCAATTCTTTGACAAGGTTTCCTGCATGAAGGTCTTTAGTCTTGCTAGCTACGAGGACATTAACTTTGTCGCCGATAGCTGCAACTAGGACAAGCAAGTCAGAGTAGTCTTTTTGTTTCCAGTTGTCCGCAAAGGTACGAAGGGCACCTGCATCTGATACAGAAACTTGGCTTGCAATGTAACGGTAGCCGTTGACTTCCTTAACGTCCTTGAAGACATCACCTGCAGCTGCGGCTGCAGCTTTTTCTTTCAACTCTGCATTTTCTTTTTGGAGTTGACGGAGCTGCTCTTGAAGACCTTCTACCTTATGAGGAACTTCCTTGAGTTGTGGTGCTTTCAAAGTAGCTGCAATGGCTTTGAGAGCATCTTCTTGCTCACGGTAGGCTTCAAAGGCTTCCTTGCCAGTCACGGCCAAGATACGGCGAGTTCCTGAGCCAATCCCTTCTTCTTTGACGATCTTGAAGAGGCCAATCTCAGAAGTATTACCAACGTGGGTACCACCACAAAGCTCGATAGAGTAGTCACCGATGGTTACAACTCGGACTTCTTTACCGTATTTCTCACCAAAGAGGGCCATAGCTCCCATTTCTTTAGCAGTGTCAATATCCGTTTCAACAGTCTTAACTTCAAGAGCTTCCCAGATTTTCTCGTTGACTTGCTGTTCAATCGCACGAAGTTCTTCAACAGTTACTGCTTGGAAGTGAGTGAAGTCAAAGCGAAGGAATTCTACTTCGTTAAGGGAACCTGCCTGAGTTGCATGTCTGCCAAGGATATTGTGAAGGGCCGCATGGAGCAAGTGAGTCGCAGTGTGGTTTTTCATGACACGAAGACGACGGTCGGTATCGATTTCCAAAGTATATTCTGCATTCAAAGCAAGCGGTGCAAGAACTTCAACAGTATGAAGTGGCTGGCCATTTGGTGCTTTTTGAACATCTGTCACAGTAGCTACGACATTTCCAGCAGCGTCCAAGATTTGTCCATGGTCTGCAACCTGTCCACCCATTTCAGCGTAGAATGGAGTCTCTGCAAAGATTAGAGAGGCAGTTCCTTCTGAAACAGCTTCTACTTCAGCGTTTTCAGCTACGATAGCCACCAACTTAGAAGGCAATTGGCTGGCATTGTAGTTGAAGACACTTTCCACTGTAATGTTTTGGAGGGTTTCATTTTGCATCCCCATTGAGCCACCCTTGACGGCTGACGCACGCGCACGTTCTTGCTGCTCCTTCATGGCTGCTTCAAAACCTTCACGGTCCACTGTCATACCAGCTTCTTCAGCGATTTCTTCTGTCAATTCCACTGGGAATCCGTATGTATCATAGAGTTTGAAGACATCTTGACCAGCAATGACAGATTGACCTTTTTCCTTCAAGTCTGCTACGATACCTTGGGCAAAGTGTTGACCTGAGTGAAGGGTACGAGCAAAGGATTCTTCCTCGCTCTTCACGATTTTCTCGATAAAGTCACGTTTTTCAAGCACTTCTGGGTAGTAGCTTTCCATAATCTTTCCAACAGTTGGAACGAGCTTGTAAAGGAAAGGCTCGTTGATGCCCAATTTTTGACCGTGCATAGAAGCACGACGGAGAAGACGGCGAAGAACATAACCACGGCCTTCATTTCCTGGAAGAGCTCCATCACCGATGGCAAATGAAAGGGAACGGATGTGGTCAGCGATGACCTTAAAGCTCATGTTGTCGCCATCTTGGTCATAAACCTTACCAGACAATTTCTCAACTTCACGAATGATTGGCATGAAGAGGTCTGTTTCAAAGTTTGTCTTAGCCCCTTGGATAACGGCCACCAAACGCTCCAAACCTGCGCCCGTATCAATGTTCTTGTGTGGCAATTCCTTGTACTCACTACGAGGAACAGCAGGGTCTGCGTTAAATTGTGACAAAACGATGTTCCAGATTTCGATGTAACGATCGTTTTCGATATCTTCTGCAAGCAAACGAACACCGATATTTTCTGGATCAAAGGCTTCTCCACGGTCAAAGAAGATCTCAGTATCTGGTCCAGAAGGTCCCGCACCGATTTCCCAGAAATTGTCTTCGATTGGGATCAAGTGGCTTGGATCCACTCCTACTTCAATCCAGCGGTTGTAAGAATCTTTATCGTCTGGATAGTAAGTCATGTAGAGTTTTTCAGCTGGGAAGTCAAACCATTCTGGGCTTGTCAAAAGCTCATAAGCCCAAGTGATAGCTTCATCACGGAAGTAATCCCCGATAGAGAAGTTCCCCAACATTTCAAACATAGTATGGTGACGCGCAGTCTTCCCTACGTTTTCAATATCGTTAGTACGGATAGCTTTCTGCGCATTGGTGATACGCGGATTTTCAGGTTTGATAGTTCCGTCAAAGTACTTCTTAAGAGTGGCTACCCCAGAGTTGATCCACAAAAGAGTTGGGTCGTTTACAGGAACCAAGCTAACTGATGGTTCTACAGAGTGGCCTTTGCTTGCCCAGAAATCTAGCCACATTTGGCGAACTTGAGCACTAGATAGTTGTTTCATATTGTCTCCTTATTTACTTGTTTAATTTGATTGGCTTTCCAGCATTTCCACATAGTCAATCGCGACACAAAGGGAAATGACCAGATCTGCATAAGAGTCTTCATAGACGGTTACGGTGTAGGTTGAGGTCAAATGGAAAATCTCTTTCCGAATCTCGGCGACAAGCTGATCACAATCATCCAGCAATTTGAAATTTAAATCCCAGATATTGCCCTCAATACGAAGTCCCAGATTATCAAACTCATACTTATCCCGCCAGAAGGTCAACTTCTTACGAATGACGAAATTTGAACCGTTTCGTAGCTGAATAGTAAAGCGAGGAAGTAAGGTGAAAAATTCTTTACTAATCTCACTAACTTGTTCACCATCGGCATCATAGATGGTAAAGGTCTTAGGGATTTGGAAGAAAGAACCCTCCACCTGATAGTTCACTACTCCTCTATCATCCTTGATATCAAAGCGTTCGCCCCCAAGACGAAACTTTTGTTTCACGAGAAATGTCTTCATAAACACCTCCAAAAATCAAAAGACAAGCTCACATCACGAAGGGCGAAAAACCGCGGTACCACCTTCATTCAATGAACTTGTCATTCTCTTATTCTTATGCAATTGTCTGATTGAGTAGCATGACTTCCTACCTTAGATGGCTCGCAGCACCGCCATTTCTCTGGACTAAGATGATTGAAAATCAATTCTCAACTCTCTTATTATATCGTTTTTTTAAGTTTGCGTCAACTGGAAAAACAAGGACTCATAATCTCATGAAATGTTTCACCAGAAAGGTAGACTTATCAATAAAGGTATGCATTATTGACGAAGTAAGTCAAGCATTTCATTATTAAGTGCTTGATAACAAAAGAAATAGCTATCATCAATCTCGAATGTATCTTGTAAAATAAAGCGCAAGGTATCTATTGTCTGTTGCAATTTCTTAGAATTGACTAGTTTACTATCAATCTCTGACAAACCATGTGCCACCTTATTTCTCTCATTGTTTAAAAAAATGATAACTCTAAGTGACTTAATTAATTCAGGACTATATTTGTAATACTCTAAAATTTTAGTGTATATAATTAGATTTAGAGTTGTTGTAGGAGAAAAGTCTTCTTTTTTGCCTTCATTTTCATTCTGTGCTTTTTTATAATCACTATCTAAATAACCGATAACTTTTTCAAAATCTTGATGTTCTTTGTTTAGTTTAGGTAACTTATTTTTATATGTTATTAGATTCGGATGGTTCCTTTTTATTCTATCTTCTAATATAAATTCGACTAATGATTTTGACTTAATCAAAACATCTGCTACTTGACCTCGTTTGTTTAAAATCTCAATCATCAAAAAATAATTAAGGGCTTTTTTCTCAACCTCTGAAAGTGGATATTTCTGAATTTCTGAAAGAACTTCTTGTTTTTTAAAAACATTTACTAAGTCGGTTAGAATGATTCTTAAACGAGCTAACTGCTTATTTGAAAGCAGCCCCTTCGAATCTCTCCGGATAACAATCTTTTCAACAGCTAAATAATCATATGACTCTATCAAACTTCTTAAATGACGTTTAACTAAAGAATGATTGAACTTCTCCGCTATATCCATGATACATCTGTTTTCATAATTATCCTGATTATCTTCATTATTTTTAAACAGATTATCTTCCTCTTCCTTGGAGAGTATTTTTTGGGGATTGTTAGATGAATTACTAGGAGTGGTAACTTGAATTGCCTTCGTATTATAGTCATCAATTCGGTTTATAGCGAATAGAGCTGATTTTATCTGAGGAGTACCAGAAGATAGATTTAGAATTAATTCCTCCCCTAATTTAGAATACTCTTTTATAATTTTTCCTATGACTTCATACATTTTATCATACAAATAAACCTCATCATTCCTTAAGATTTGCTCATGAATTTTCACATCAGGTTTATAGTCTTTAAATGAAAAAAGGGCTCTCTCAATAAGAGTTTTTTTAACTAACATTTCCTCACTATAGAGTAAGATGATTCTTTCTGGTTTATATTTTCGAGTTATGTGCATTAAGGCTGAATCTCTGTTCTTACTGATAGGATCTGTGTTACCTACTGCTGAAATTAAAATTGTCATTTAGTAAACTCCTTAATCATAAAGTTTGCCTTGCCCATCTCATAGAAGGATTCATCATTTATTATCAGTTTACGAGTTGCTTGTGTTGTTTTAACACTTTTCCTTGGTGCTTTTGTTAGTTTCAACACTCCCTTACCAACCATCTTGGTCTTCATTCGACTATACCGTTTTTGTAAGATTCCATCCGCTTGTTGAAACAAGGTTTTTGTCCAAGCTCCACTTCCCGCTCCCAAATAGATAGGATATTGAATATTTGGCTGAATTTTATTTTCAGGAAAATCTTTGAGGAAAAAAATCTTATAGTCATTATAAAATTCAAATGCTTTCTCACCAAGTTTCTCAATTAATTCCCCCGCCTCCTTTGTAGTTGTGGTAATTTTAAAATTAATTATTTTGCCAGGAGTTAAAGCTTCCCTGTATAAAGGAAGAGGCTTGGCAAGGGAGGTCTTGGCTGAACAATCCCATTTTTGAACTAAAATAAGACTCTCATTACTAAATGGTTTGCTATCACTAACACGAATAGCGTTAAACAAGTCATCATAGTTCTGACCTTTTTTTGCTCCCCAAGGAATCAAAGATTTGTTTTCCTTTTTATCTTTCACAACATTTTCATTGTTCCAGTCAGGATTGGTATTCATCAAGATAGTCCGAATAGCTCCCTTTAATGAACTTCCAGGAATATACGGATTTCCAAAAGCATCTCTCATAAACTTTGATACTTGATTTAATGCGCCTCCTCTTAATTGTTTATTATCTGTTTCTAACTCAGTTTCAAAAATTCTATAGCCACCAAAGTTACGGTCAGAAATACGGTTATCCAGTAAAAAGGAAATCAAGCGATTATTTCTGGCGCTTGGCTTTGTCTCTTGTAAAAACCGTTCAAACTTCTGGTCATAACCTTTCTCCACCATTCGATTATAAAACTTACCCATATCTGGGAAATAAAAGTAGCCATTTTCATAGATAAATTCTCGAGAAGTATATTTCTCACCATTCCCAATATGGATAGGAGCCATGGCTAGGAGGCTAAATTGAAAGGTTCTATATTCTGTTCTCATCTTTCTCCCTCCATCTTGAAAAATAGTGGTTTAGCATAGTTTAATACTTCATGTGGGAAATCTAGAGGCCTTACATCCACAATCTGTCCTGTAAATGTTTCAGAGAAAGTAGATCCAGAAGCAAACTTATATAAATCCTGCTTTCGGTAATTTTCATTAGTTTCTGTACTAAAAGCAAAACCACTTGATTTACTTAATAAATAAGAACCAGTTTCCATAGCATGTTCAAGTTCCTTTTCAATTGGTAAAGAAGTTGTTAAGGTCATTACTGTTCCTTGATGGACCTTGGTAAGGCGATTTTTTAAACCATCAGGTAGGTCTGTAATGGTCAAATCAAATTGCCCATAGCCACTGGAGCGTTTCCCACCAATTCCTGTATACTGCAAGCTTGTCATGAGTTCATTTAAGAGCTCAGATTCGTTTCCGATCACGTAAAGTGAAGAATCATCTCTAAATCTAACAGTAGAAACTTGATAAAGAGCCCCATCAACGTGAGGTTGGTTTTTAGTGACGATGTTTGTTTGTGCATGCTCTGCGTCTTCAAAAAGCGTTCCTTTTACATAAGAATCAAATTTATCCAAGGGTATAAACTGAAGTTTCTTTGCCATCTTAGCTTGACGTCTTACTTCTTTGACATCCGTTGTTAAGTCAGGCTTATCAAACTTTGGAAATCCTATCGGCTTAGGTAAAAATGGACCTGACTGATAAGGAAAGGCGTCAGTCAAAACAAATTCATCTTGAACTGCTAATGATACAAATTCCTCCATTTTACCCATTTTTTTTGCTTCAATAGCTAAGGCTGAAAACAATCTGTCCGCTGTAAAAGTCATTTTAGAACTATCCAGAGTTCCTGCTCCGAAGTGAGCAGTATGGAAGTTCATAATATACATTTTATAGGTCATATTAGACCTCCGTAGTTAAAAGTTCATTCAATTTACTAACATCATAGTTTCCGAAAACTGTATTTGCTTTAAGATTCTCAAAAACAACTTTACCATAACCACGAGAACCTGAACCACCTAAATAATCAAGTTCCAACAGCTTTAATCCATCAAGAATTACTTTGAAGTCTTCTTCTACTTGAGCTTGACTCTTGTCTGTAACCTCATAGATCAACTCAAATCCAAAGATACTGTCTCGAATAGCACGTTCAATTTGTCTTGGATTTGCTTCAGCAGTGATACGATCAATAGTATTTTCAAACTTAACTTCAGTATAACCTTTGACAGCTCGTGAATCTAAATCTTTTTTGTTAGTTAGAAAGGCATCTCTAAAGATGAGTCTTCCTACTTTATAGTTTTTGTCTGAACTATTCCCAAAGAGACGACTAATAATTTCCCCATCGTCTCCTGGTTTTTCTGCTAATTTAGTATTATATACTTTTGCCAGCAGTGTACGCATTTTTCCTTTGATACTTGAACCAGGAATAATGGGTAAGTTAGTAATAGGATCCTTGATTACAGGCGAATCAGTAGCCCCAATTGCCGCAAAAGCATTGCTTGTCCCAATATGAAGTCCTGTCTCTAGACGGATTTGTGCTGTTACTTGAATTTTTGCAAGTGTCATTAATCTTTTCCTCCATAAAATTTAAAATAAGCTACTAGCGCTTCCATATAGCGACAAAAACGTTGGAGACTTTCCCTACTATTAATTTCTTTTAAAATTGGTAGAATCTCACCTTTTTGAACTAAGTCCAGGACTGCCTCTTCACGTCCTGATTGATAGACGAATTGGACTCTCAAATAGGCAATCTTATCCTTCAATTCTTCGTAATCGCGGACCTTACTTTCATCAAAGAGGGTACTCGTTAAACTCAATAAGTTTCGTAGTTTACTCATGGATAGAACATCTGAATTTCTATTTTTAAAATTACGCTTATCAGTTACTAAATTTTTAATGGTTTTTTCTGCCTTATCTACGTAATTATCATCTGTTAAAATTGCCATCTATGAATCCTTTCTAATCTCATAAATATATAGAAGTAAAGCTATCTCTGCTTCCTTACGTTCATTATCGCTACCTGTATACCAAGAAAAGAATAAATCTTTAAACTCTTTAAACTCTTCTTTTTTATCCTTAGAAGTTTGATCCTCTAAGCGCGTCAAATAATAGGCTAATCGAGCAATATTCATACGATCGTAGTTACGAAGGAGCTCAATCAGTCTGTATACAAAACTCTTTCCTCGCTCATCTTGAATATTAAAGTAGTAACGAATGCTCTTCAGTTTCCCATTATAGACATTGTCAATAAACTGGTCGAACTTCAAGGTATAATTTTTTTCAAAAAGGGAAATACTATCCTTGTCGTTATCCTTTGCTGCTCCTTCTAGCTTACCAGTTTCTTCAGCCATCAGGCTAACCGGAGTTTTATCTGGAAAGAGGCCGATCCCTGCTGATAGGGTTAATTTACCATTTGTCCACTTGATAAAGTTTTGTCGGAGACAAATAGTAAACTCAATAATATCCTGCCAAGAACCGATAGCAAATACATCATCTCCACCGGCATAAATGATTGATAGTTTTTTCTCTTTGGCAAACTGGTTGATATAGACCTTAAAGAAGAGACTCATACTTCTAGAGAAGGTTGCCGAGCGTGCCAGAGTATTATACTTGCCACTATCTTGATAAGAGAATCCAGCCATAAAGGCTGCTCCTAGGTCATCTACATCTAGTCGAACAACTGCCAGACGCTTAATACCTTGACCAGACTCCTGAGATAGTTTAGCATACTCGTAAATCTCATCATACTTGTAATCTCCGACAAAGACATGAGTTGCTTTTAGCATATCTGTGCTATAACTATTCTTGACATAAACACGGTCCCACTCTTCTTTATCAAGATTGGCTTTGGAAATACCCCTAATATAGGCTCCTGGACCTATCGGCAGGCCTTTTTCTTTTGTCACAATATAGTAGTTTTCTTGTATTTCCTTGGCAAAGCGATACATTCCTGCACAGATATGGCAGACTTCTTGATCTTTATGCTTGGTAAGCTTTTCGACTGAGTGGCAAATAGCACATTCTCTCTGGGAACTTTTTCCTCCTTGGTTGAGTTCAAGGAGAGTTTTTGCATCATAACGAGAAATTTTCTTTTGGGAAATCATCCGACTAGTTGTTTGATAGACTTTTCGATAGTCGGCCAGTGTCGTTGTCATATCATTGGCAGAAAACGGACTCCAACCAAATGCTACGTACAAACCTGTCTGGAAATGCTTGACCAAAAACTGATTAAATTCTGCTTCAAAGCTAGCCAAGGTTTCTCTAGTTTTTTCGGTGTTTGGAAGGATAAAGTAGGCGTGCCCTCCACCGACGTAGAGTAGATTAGCCCTTGTCAGCTCTAACTTCTCCAGTAAGCTGTCAGCGATATGTTCCCCCATAAAATCTAGATACAAGGAACGTGCTTTTAGTTGCTTGGTTGCACCAGCTGTTGCGATATTGTAGATAAAGTCCTGAATCCCTGACAGGTCAAAACTTGCTAATAAAAAGGCTTTTTCGCTATAAAAAGCTTCTAAATCTTGCCCTAGTATCTTCTCATAGTCACGACAATTCTTATCTGCTAAATAGTCCTCTATAGCTAGGGCAAACCCAGCTGTCAGACGACTGTAGGTTGCTAGAGAAATATCTGATAATCCCTTGGTTCTTGTCGAAACAGGTACATAGGAAAGAGTAGACTCAAGGAGATTCAAAAGGGCATCTATCTCAGATTGGCTAAAGTCCAATCTCTCAAACTCTTTTTCTAAGGTCTCTACTATCAAGTCATAGTTTGACTGGTCAGACGGCTCACTCAATTCCTTGGCATAGTTTGGCTCCCCGTCAAGCTCTAATAGCCGTGAATCAAGATAACGCAGACTAGGGATATCTGAAAAAACATTAAAGATATCCGATTGTTTACTTAGGAAATCTTCTTTCCCTTGATGAGTGTCTGCTACCCCTTTTAGACCTGAAGCAATCTTTGCCGCAGCTGACGTGATATAGACCAAACTATCAGGAGCTAAATTCGGCGGCAAATCATTAGAAGTCGCCTTGGCTATCTGCTGAGCTATTTTTTCATTATCCGAAAAGCGTTTAAACCATTCGGACCCAATGGTACCTAGGTCTTTCTCATCATACCTGGAACCTTGAATCACCTTGCCGATAGCGTGCAAAAGCGATCCATAAACTAAATCAATCTTTTCTTTCTTCAAGTTCTATACCTCCCATCCCTAAGCTAGTTTTCATACCGAGACCTGAGTACTCCCCAAATTTTAGAAGCATATTGGCATATGCTTTCAGGGTATTTGGACCTGTAATCTTAAAGGTCAGTCTCCCCCTGAAACCAGGAATTTTTTTGCCATGGATTTTAAAATAGCTGGACTCCAATCGATAGCTGCTAATCCTACTATGCTTGACCAAGTAGTCCAGGGTTTCCTCTTCGATGTCCTGACGATTCTCGACCAGACGTGCATACTTCATCATCAAACTCTGAAAGATGAGACGCATGGTCGGAAAGAGCACGTACTCTCCCTGGGAGCGAAATCCTGTTGGAGTTTGAAAATGGATAGTGTAGAGTGACCGATCTTGGTTTTCATTAAAGAACTCAAAGAGTTGCTCCGAACTGAGATCTTGCATGGATAAAGACTCCACCATGAGAGTCGGTAAATCATGAAGTTCTACTTTCTTGAGCTCCAAGAGAACAGGCAAAATCTGCTTGACAGCCTCATCCGCCAGGAGATGAAGGGACCATAGGGTCTTGTCCTTTTGATGGATGATTTTTAGTGAGTAGGGGTTGGTCTCCTGCTCATGTAGCCAAGTCACATAGTCTGGTTCCAACTTTTCCATGAGAAAACCTTGGAATTTTGTCGATAGGTCGCTCGGTGATTGGTCTATCCGCTTAAATGATATATCGATGCGTTTCATATGCCTCCTTTATTGATACAATTGCGCTTTTGGTTTCTCATGAGCGCTTTTTTCTTTTACTTTTGGAATCCTTTGCCCTTATGAAACTGTCCCCTCTCGAGGTAGATAGGTAGCTATACAAAACAATGAAAATTAAAGGACTTATCCCCGCAGCGTTTCCGGCCCCTCTTGAGGTAGATAGGTAGCTATACAGTAGAGCAGTCACTGAAAGAGCTCATTATCTCAATGTTTCCGGCCCCTCGCGAGGGAGATAGGTATCTATATGAAACCAGTTTCGAACATTGACCTATTGAACTCTATCCGTTTCCGGCCCCTCGCGAGGTAGTTAGGTTCTTATACAGATGTTTTCTATCAAGTGAAGGCGTTCCTAAGTAGGTTTCCGGCCCCTCGCGAGGTTGATAGGTAGCTATAAGCAACAGTCTGAAGGCTATACCTACAAGGAGCAATCACTGTTTCCGGCCCCTCGCGAGGTAGATAGGTATCTATACAAACGATTCATCGCAATCTGGATTGTTCTATCTGCGTTTCCGACCCCTCGCGGGGCGAATAGATTGTTCTACACGAAATATGGCACTTACAGATACACATGTACTTGGTGCATTTCCGGCCCCTTGCGAGGTTGATAGGTATATATACACATGTATATAAAGCCTAAAAACAAGATAAAAGAAGAAGTTCCGTCCTCTCTCGAGGTAGATAGGTAGCTATACTAACTTTCAGGGACTCTTTAAAAATCCTTAATTTGTTTCCGGTCCCTCTCGAGGTAGATAGGTAGCTATACCCGGCTGGTGGTGGGAGGAGTCAGATGGCTCTTATCCGTTTCCGGCCCCTCGCGAGGTAGATAAGTTCCTATACGTTCGATTGCGAAGGTATTGAGATTGAGGAGGTGGAGTCGTTTCCGACCTCTAGCGAGGTAGAGTAGGTAGCTATACACTCGACGTTTGCACATGGAAAACGATTTCGCAGAACAGTTTCCGGCCCCTCTCGAGGTAGATAGGTATCTATACTAATTAAATCATAAAGAGAAAGAGAGAAATTAAAATGTGTTTCCGGCCCCTTCGCGAGGTAGATAGGTAGCTATATACCTGGGAAGATTTGTTTGAACAAAATGGTTTACCACGGTTTCCGGCCCCTCTCGAGGTAGATAGGTGTCTATACAGTCAATGAACAAGGATACAAAGTTCTTGATCCACATATTGTTCCGTCCCCTCGCGAGGTTGATAGGTAGCTATACCCAGGCCAGAACCCAGGTGAAAACCCAGGCCAGAACCCAGGCCAGAATCCGTTTCCGGCCCCTCCCGAGGTAGATAGGTAGCTATACAGTTGCAATTTCTGGCTCACCAAAATTTTTAGTCGAGTTTCCGGCCCCTCTCGAGGTAGATAGGGAGCTATACTGGCTTGGTATAAAAAAATGAAAAAGATTTATTCATTTCTGTTTCCGGCCCCTCGCGAGGTAGATAGGGAGCTATACGGTAAAACCGGAAATTACTCAATGCATATAGAATCAAAACAGTTTCCGGCCCCTCTCGAGGTAGATAGGTAGCTATACACTATGGATGACTTTGTTGCAGCTACAAGTGTTGTCAAGTTTCTGTCCCCTCTCTAGGTAGATAGGGATCTATACGTCATTTGAAAACATCTACAAAATCAACGTCTTCGGATTTCCGACCCCTCGCGAGGTTGATAGGTATCTATACTGAATGCTGCTGAGGAATATGGTGCTATACCAGAACAGTTTTCGGCCCCTCGCGAGGTAGATAGGTAGCTATACCGAAGTTTACTCTAATCCTGTTACGAACTACACACCGTTTCCGGCCCCTCTCGAAAGTAGATAGGTAGCTATACAAAAAACTTATCCTGATTTTATAAAAATGCTTATTGTGTTTCCGACCCCTCGCGAGGTAGATAGGTATCTATACACCATATCTTGTATGTGAACCTATAACAAGCACTAGATATAATCTATTGGAAACTACTATTAGTATACCATATTTTGAAAGAGTTTTCATTTCTGAATACCAAATTAATCACATACCTTTTTTATTCCTCCTAAATGTATAAAGGATACTATTTTATCATTAAAATTCCTTTTGTCAACCCCAAATATAAATTTTTTTAATACAAAAAACGAACCAGCGTCAACTGATTCGTTTCCTTACGTTTTACTTCTACTTCCGATACATTTTGAATTGAAGGAAGAGGTCGCTGTATTTTCCTGTCCATTTATGGTCAAACTTCTCATAAACTTCCAGGTTTTTCATGGTATCAGCGTCTGGATAGAAGGACTTGTCTTCTTTGGTCTCCTCTGGGAGCAGTTCCTTAGCCGTGTTATTTGGTGTTGCATAGCCGACATATTCTGCATTTTTCAGAGCATTTTCGGGTTTCAACATAAAGTTAATAAAGGCATAGGCTGCATCTTGGTTTTTCACGGTTTTTGGAATGACCATGTTGTCAAACCAAAGGTTGCTGGCTTCTGTCGGAACGACATACTTGAGGTTAGGATTTTTCTCCAGCATCTGGCTGGCTTCTCCTGAGAAGGTCACCCCGATAGCCGCATTGTTTTGAATCATGTAACCCTTCATCTCGTCCGCCACGATGGCCTTGATATTTGGAGTCAGTTTGTAGAGTTTGTCTACCGTTTCTTCCAACTGCTGAGGATCCTTTGAGTTGAGGCTGTAACCGAGCGAGTTAAGTCCGAGTCCCAGCACCTCACGTGCTCCATCAAAGAGCATGATAGAGTTCTTATACTCTGGTTTCCAGAGGTCATCCCAATGCTCAGGTGCTTCTTCCACCATGGTTTCATTGTAGACAATTCCCAAGGTACCCCAAAAATATGGGATAGAGTACTGATTATTTGGGTCAAAAGACTGATTTAAAAATTCAGACCCGATATGTTCGATCCCCTCAATCTTAGAATAATCAAGTGGAACCAAAAGGTCTTCGTCCTTCATCTTGTTAATCATGTACTCACTTGGGATGGCAATATCGTAGGTCGTTCCACCCTGCTTGATCTTAGTATACATGGCTTCGTTAGAGTCAAAGGTCTCGTACTGGACTTGGATCCCTGTTTCTTCTGTGAATTGCTCCAAGAGTTCGGGATCAATGTAGTCTCCCCAGTTGTAGATAACCAATTTTTGACTATCTCGACTGTTGATTTTACTATCTAGATGATGAGCAACTCCCCACAAGACAAGGATAATCGCTGCAATTCCTGCTAAAAATGAATAGAGTTTTTTCATGCTTGCTCCTCCTTCTCACGTGAGATAAAATAATAACCTACAACTAGGATAATACTAAAGAGAAAGACGAGGGCAGACAAGGCATTGATTTCTAACGAAATCCCCTTGCGAGCACGAGAGTAAATCTCGACTGACAGGGTTGAAAAGCCATTTCCCGTTACAAAGAAGGTCACGGCAAAGTCATCCAGCGAATAGGTAAAGGCCATGAAATAACCTGCAATGATAGACGGTGTCAGGTACGGAAGCATGATTTCCTTGAACATCTGAAATTGACTGGCACCAAGGTCATAAGCCGCATGAATCATATCCCCATTCATCTCTTTCAATCGTGGCAAAACCATGAGCACTACGATTGGAATCGAGAAGGCCACGTGACTAGATAGAACTGTCAAAAAGCCAAGTGAAAACTTAAGCTGGGTAAAGAGGATCAAGAAGCTGGCACCAATCATAACATCAGGCGCAACCATGAGGATATTATTGAGTGATAGAAAGGCTTCTTGGTATTTCTTACGAGACTGGTAGATATAGATGGCACCGAAAGTCCCGATAATGGTCGCTATCAAGGCTGATAAAAAGGCCAAGAAGAAGGTCTGGGTGAGGATCAACATGAGACGACCATCACCAAACATGGTTTTAAAATGGCTCAAGCTAAAACCAGTAAAGCTATTCATATCATCACCAGCATTAAAGGCATAGCCAATCAAGTAAAAAATTGGCAAATAAAGGATGATAAAGACAAAGGCTAGGTAGAGATTGGCAAATTTTTTCATCGTTCTCTCCTTTCCTTAGTCACCCACATGGTGATGAACATAGTCAGGATGAGGATCACACCAATGGTAGAACCCATACCGTAGTTGTCATTGGTCAGGAAGTTCTGCTCAATGGCCGTTCCCAGCGTGATAACGCGGTTCCCACCAATCAAACGTGTCAGCATGAAAAGACTCAAACTTGGGATAAAGACTGATTGGACACCACTTCTTACCCCGTTCATAGAAAGGGGAAAAATGACATGGCGGAAGGTCTCCCACTTGGTCGCACCGAGGTCATAGCTGGCATTGATAAGATTGTTATCCATATCGTCCAAGACATTGAAAATCGGCAAAATCATAAAGGGAAGCTCGATGTAGCTTGCGACAAAGATAAAGGAGAAATCGGTAAAGAGCAACTGCTGCGAACCGATTCCGATAAATTCCAAGAATTGGTTAATAGAGCCATTTTGACCAAAAATCCCGATAAAGGCATAGGCCTTGAGGAGCAGGTTAATCCATGTCGGTAGGATAATCAGCATAAGCCAGAGCTGACGGTGCTTGAGACGGGTCAAAAAGAGGGCCGTTGGATAGCTGATAAGCAGCGTCACCATGGTCACAATCCCCGCATAGAGCACAGAGTTGAAGCTCATTTTGAGATAGGTCAGATTTTGTGACGCAAAGTAGGATTTATAGTTTTCTAAACTAAACTGGCCTTCGATGTTGAAAAAGGATTGTCCAAAAATCAAGACCAAGGGTGCGAGGACAAAGAGTGCAATCCAAAGCATATAGGGCACTACAAAGAGTTTAGAGGTTGTTTTCTTCATCTCTTTCCTCCTCGATCGCGTTAATCAGACCTGCTTCTTGCTCTTCGATTTCTACGTACTCCTCGATACGAGCATCGAATTCTTCTTCGGTTTCGTTGAGACGCATGATGTGGATATCTTCTGGTTCAAAGTCCAGACCAATTTCCTCACCCACAATGGCCTTAC
Organism: Streptococcus oralis subsp. dentisani; assembly: GCF_002096615.1. Taxonomy (GTDB): domain Bacteria; phylum Bacillota; class Bacilli; order Lactobacillales; family Streptococcaceae; genus Streptococcus; species Streptococcus oralis_U. The sequence continues at coordinate 183,114 of NZ_NCUX01000033.1, read as the reverse complement.
GAGTCGAGTGAATCATCCATTCATTTCCGAGTTCGTCATAGGCGATAATCTCGTAGTGAACCCCACGGAAAAGCTGGGTATCAACTTTAACTTGGAGCTTACCTTCTTCAGGAAGGGTAATGCGCAAATCCTCTGGACGAATGACAACCTCAACTGGCTCATTTGGCTTCATCCCCCCGTCGACCGCTTCAAAGCGTTTGCCATTGAACTCGACCAAGTAGTCCTCAATCATGTTTCCTGGCAAGATGTTGGACTCACCGATAAAGGTGGCAACAAAGTGGTTGATCGGCTCATCGTAGATGTCCACAGGCGTTCCAGACTGAACAATCTCGCCATCATTCATAACAAAAATCCAGTCACTCATGGCCAGGGCTTCCTCCTGATCGTGAGTGACAAAGACAAAGGTAATCCCCAATCGTTGTTGCAATTCACGCAGTTCATACTGCATGTCTGTTCGTAATTTCAAATCCAGCGCTGACAAGGGCTCATCCAGCAAGACCACACGGGGTTGATTGATGATGGCACGGGCAATGGCCACACGCTGACGTTGTCCTCCAGAAAGTTTACGGATGGAACGCTTCTCATAACCTTCCAACTGAACCATCTTGAGAACTTCCGCTACACGCTGCTCAATTTCTTTCTTGTCAATTTTACGCAAGCGGAGCGGAAAGGCAACATTTTCAAACACATTCATATGTGGAAACAAGGCATAGGATTGGAAGACGGTATGAACGTCTCGTTTATTGGTTGGGATATCATTGATACGGACACCGTCCAGCAAAATATCTCCTGTCGTCGCATCCAGTAGACCTGCAATGATGTTCAGAATAGTTGATTTTCCTGAACCAGATGCGCCTAAAAGGGTGTAAAATTTCCCTTCTTCCAACTCAAAGTTGATGTCTTTGAGAACCTTGGTGTTGCTATCTTCAAAAACTTTAGAGACGTTTTTGAATTCGATAATTGGTTTTTTCAATTGGCATAAATTCCTTCTTTTTCATAAATTAACAGATCAGGGCTCTGTCAGGCCGCTACTACCTCTTGCAGGGAGTAAAACCACCTGCATACATCTTCGCTACCGATAGGCTTTCACCCCCTTTCCATTGACATAGCAGCAGCTATTCTGGCGAAACCTTACTCCTTCTCACCCAAAATTCGAACTTCTCTCTCAAGAGTAACACCTGAATGTTCCTTTACCTTTTCAATAACAGATTGGATCAAGTCCTCGTAGTCTTTGGCCGTTCCGTCAGCAACATTGATCATAAAACCGGCATGCTTTTCAGATACTTCAACACCACCGATACGATAGCCTTTCAATCCAGCCTCTGAAATTAACTGTCCTGCAAAATGCCCCACTGGACGCTTAAAGACCGAACCACAAGATGGGTATTCTAGAGGTTGTTTGAGTTCACGTAGGTGCGTCAAGCGATCCATTTCCTGCTTGATGACCTGGTGATTTCCTGGAGCAAGGGCAAATTTAGCCGACAAGACAATGGCCCCAGAATCCTGAATAGCTGAATGGCGGTAACCAAAAGCCAAATCCTTGGCAGATAAGGTCTCGATTTTCCCTTCCTTGGTCAGAATCTTACAAGACTGCAAAATGTGAGCAATCTCTCCTCCGTAGGCACCCGCATTCATAAAGACAGCACCTCCGATGCTCCCTGGAATGCCGCAAGCAAACTCAAAACCAGTCAAACTATGACGAAGTGCAATACGTGTTGTTTCAATCAAGTTCGCTCCAGCTTCTGCTTCGATGGTATAGCCATCAACCGAAACGTTATTGAGCTTATCGCACAAGATGACAAAACCACGGATTCCACCTTCACGAACGATGATATTGCTGGCATTCCCTAGCACCATCCAAGGAATATCCTCTTGATTGGCAAATTGAACGACACGCGCCATCTCATAGCGATTGCGTGGCAAAACCAGATAATCTGCTCGACCTCCTACCTTAGTGTAGGTATAGAGCTTCAAGGCTTCCTTAAAACGAATATCAATTCCTTCTAATTGTTCTTGTATTCTAGTTACTAATGTCATATCTCTCATCCTTTTGTAAAGTGATTTCATTATACCATTTTTAAAGATTTTTGACGACCTCAAAATTACTATTGTTAATCGCATTCTTATTTTTCAGATGATAGATGTGAACATGAATGTAAGGTTATAGCAAAACACCCCAAAAGTTAGTTGAATGACATCTAACTTTCAGGATGCTGTTTTAAAAAATTTTTTTATATTGAATCTATCTACACTTGAAGCAATCAATAAGACCCTTCTATAGCAAATGCTGAGATGGATGCTAGTTGGATGGAGAATTTTTCCAGCTTTGGCGATAAAATTTAGGACTCACAGAGAAAAAATGCTTAAAAGCTTTTGAAAAGACTAGCTGATCCTGATAGCCGACTTCCAAGGTAATTTCTTTTATAGATAGATCAGTGTCAGTTAAGAGTGTTCTTGCCTTTAGCAGGCGTGTTTCAAGGAGAAATTGCTGAGGAGATTTATGGTAAAGTTTCTTAAACTGACGAAACAAGGTGCTACGACTGAGTCCGACCTGGGATGCCAAGTCTTGAATGGAGATGTCTTGTTGGTACTGTTGTAGCAAAATTAGCGCAGCTTTTTCAACAGGGTGTTGAGTGACATTCAGCGGTATTTCTGCTGGAAATTCTTCCTGCAAGTAGTAAAGGAAGGTATAAATTTGCATCTGGTACCAGCTTTCTTTTTGCCTATTTTCTGCAGTTTTGTGACAGATATCTTGAATGATTTCTCTGCTTTGAAAATGACTATCAAAATGGCAAACAGACTCATAAAAAACTTGTGTGTGTTGGAGATAGTCGCTTAATTTGTCTCCAGAAAATCCCAGCCAGTAGGTGGTCCAAGGATCTTCTTGATTGGCCCAATAACGCACTTTTTGGCCTTTTCTTAGGATAAAACCATCATTTTTCTCCAAAGAATAAGTCTGCCCATCAACTTGCAGTTAGCCTTTCCCTTCACAAATCCAGTGGATGACAAAATCCTGAAAAACAGTATAGTCATAAAACGGAAAGCTAGAATAATCATCAATCCCACATTCTTTAAGGTAAAATTCCTTAGATGTTTCTTTAAAATAGTGCCATAGTTTCATAAATGCTTTCTCCTTGCAACATAAGTGCATATTTCTTCATCATGAACTCCTAGAAAAGGAACAAACTCTGGTTTATAATGGGGCAAGAAAGGAGAACAAATGAAAAAATCGTATCAATCTAGTATGGTAGGGCTCAACCTCAGTAATCAAATTGTTTCTATCACCATCACAGGTGACTTCATGATTCTTTTTATGAGTCAGATTTTAAGTTTTAGTGATTTGCAAAATAGCTGGCTTATCACAATGCTACCAATTATAGCCCTTGTCCGCATTCCCTTGTCTTATCTGATGCGGAGGAAAAATCTCCTTGACCTGATGCGGTGGAGTATACTGTCTAAGCTGTGTTTGCTAGGGGTATTAGTAGTGATTCCCTACGAAAGTGTGACTTTTTCTATCTATGCTCTTTTTCTGGTTCTATATCAGATAGCCGTGGAGCTGGGCTTTGGTCTGGATTGGAATCCCTTAATATTATTATTAACAGAAGAGAAAGTCCGCGCAAAATTTCTCAGTTACCTAGGTTTGTTTCAGCTGGTCACGAGCTTTTATACCCTTCTTATTTCCTTTTTCATCGGAAAAGAGCTGACTGCACTTCATTATCGTTGGTTACTGGTAATTGCTCTTGCTAGTCTGTTCATGCAGTTTATCCTTTTGAAACAGTTACAAACAGACTATAGCTTGTTTCAAAATCATCAAGTAACAAGGCAGATGGACTGGCAGGTTTTTAAAAAACAGATCTGGCACCATGTCCGTATCCTACTTTTGGATAGTTTGATTTTATATGTATCCTTAACGATGAATGTCCTCTATATGGTACAGGTATTGCACCTTTCCGCCAACCTCGTGTCTCTATATTCGAGTATGAGTTTGCTGGGAAACGTCCTAGCCTTTGCTCTTGCAGGTCCTTGTTTTGAGAAAAGACGTTCTCTGTTTTTCACAATCTTACTGGTAGTAACGGGATGCGAGATTCTTTTGATCTTCTTTCTTCCCCACGATGCTGTATCCTATACAATCTTTTGGAGCATAGGTTGGGGGTTATTAAATGGGGCTGTGGGAGCTCTATGGGGACTCTACATTTCTCTAGTTAAACACCAGGCGGCAAGTCCAAGCCCCTTTACAATTTGGAATATTTATCAGGGGATTGCCTATCTTGTTAGCGTACTTGTCTTTTATCTCTCTGGTAACTTGGTGCACCTAGCTAGTTCTAGTTCAGGGCTGGATCCGTATCGTCTGGTCTTGATTGCCTGCCTAAGCATCTGCATCCTGGTTTGTTTACGGATGCTGTATAGAAGAAAAATAGGTCTCAAGTGACGATTGTCGCTTGAGCCTATTTTATCATCGTATGATAAACTCCGATTGTAGGATAATGGTCCGTTTTTCGTCAGAGAGAGCTTGCTTGAAGCTTTCCTGACCGAGTTGGTAGGATTTGTTATCAATGGTAGGAATCCCCAGTACCTCTCCTGTCAGTTGCTTTTCTTGGCCAATCAGCAAGGGTAATTCAAGATTTTTCTCCTGATAATAGCGAACCACACCAGTTGCTACATCATCTCCGTTGCTGAAAATACAGTCTAAATCTTGCTCTAGTAGGCTATCCCCTTGCTCATAAGCATCCTCTCCCGTGGAAATACCATCCAAAATCAGAGGGTCCTTTTTTTCACCAAAAACTTCCTTGTAGGCTTCCATAGTGAGACGGTAGGTGGAACTTTTTAGGTCTTTTCGGGTAAATAGCAGAGCAATTCTACTTTTTCCCTGGTCTTTAATCCAGTTGAAGGCTGTCTTACAGGCATGGGTGCGGCTCACATAAACGCTACTCAGATTGGGGTCCTGCACTTCTTCACAGCAGACAATATTGCCATACTTAGCGTAGGAAGAAATGGTTTCTAAGTCTACACTGCGAGAGGTGAAAATAAGACTGTCAAAGGCCCTTCCTCGAAGCTGCTCCAGATAATATTTTTCCAAGTCTATATCATAACGAGAAGGTAGAATGAGCAAAGTATAGTTATGATCCATAGCTGCATCCAAAAGCCCGTTCAGTAACTGACTGAAATAAGGGTGCAGGGTCGTGTTGGGAATAACTACACCGACCCGACGAGTCGAACCTGAACTTAACTCCTGAGCTAGAATGTTGGGACGGTAGTCCAGTTCCTCCATGACTTGCAGGATTTTCTGACGAGCCTCCTCGGATACATGAGGATGGTTGTTGATGACGCGTGACACGCTAGAAACTGAATAACCAGTCAGTTTGGCAATTTTTCGAATATTTGTCATTGTTTGCTTTCTATAGGAGGATTGACACCCTCCAAACACGTGATTAATGGATTTTTTTGAGATATTTACGGATGCCGTAGCCGACACCATGTTCATCATTGCTGCGTGTTACCTTATAAGCCAGCTCTTTGATGTCAGGAAAGGCATTGCCCATTACGATTGGATATCCCACCATCTCAAACATTGGGATATCGTTGTGCCCATCACCAAAGGCAGCGGTCTGGCTCTTATCTAAACCTTCTTTTTTGAGAATATAAGCAATACCTTTTGATTTTTTAGCAGTTTTGCTGGTAATTTCTAGATGATATTGACCAGATCGGAGAATGCTGACCTCGCCCAAGTCTAGGGCTTGCAAGTATTTCTCCAGTGCTAATAGTTCGTCATTATCTAGGGCAATCATCATTATCTTGAAGGTATTGTCCTTGGCTGCTAGAAAATCCGCCTCGTTTGTAAGTGTTGGTGCCTGGCGCGTGATGTTGAACTCTAGACGAATCCCTTCATCTATTCTATCACAATACCAGTTCGTCATATCATAATAGCTGACGCTAATTTGTGGAAAATGCTGGCGCACTGCCTGTAAGATAGTTTGTGCTGTCTTTCTAGGGAGAATATCTATATGAAGGGGCTTGACCTTTCCATCCACAATCTGATAAATCAAACCACCGTTAAAACCTACTTGAGGGCCAGTCAGCTGAAGTGCTTCGATAGCCTCTCTCATTTCCATTGGAGCTCGAGCAGAAACCAGAGTCAGCGGAATCTGAGCATCGCGGATAGCCTTGCTATTCTCGCTAGAAACGCGGCCCTCAGAATTGAGAAGCGTGCCGTCCATATCTGAAAAAATACGTTTGATGGTCATAATGTTGTCCTCTTTTCTTCTTTGTCCGCTAGCGTGTGATAGGTCGGTTTAAATGCGCATTCCCAACCTTTGATACCATTGTACATTCTGGAACGCGTTCCATGTCAAGAGGAAAATGAAAAATTTTTTAAATTTTTTTCGAGCATATATAAAGTTGATGTGGACTTGCTTGATAACAGCATCTCCTTGGCTTAATTGAAAGATTTTATCAAACAAGTTTTTCATTTCTTGAAAAGCTGGCTATCCCTTGGTAAATAGGTATTAAACAGAAAGATAGGCTTGTCTTCCAAATAATACATCTGCCTCTAAATAGCAAAAAACAGAAATAACAGAGTTAAGAGAGAACAATAAAAAGAGGTCACCCCTCTTTTTATGATTTTTTCCAAAATGTAGATTTTGTCAGCCAGATAAAGGCTAGAAGTTCTACGAGAAGAATAAACTCAACTAGAAGCGGATTTGCAATCCATCCCACTTGAGATAAGGATGGAGCCAAGTCAAACAAAGCATGCAAACCATAGGCAGCAAGGAGGTAGATCCCTTTCTTTTGACGGACACTTTGATAAACCCAGATGGAAAGACAGATTTGCAGAACCAGAGCAAGCACACGCTCAACTCCTAGTAAATAAACCTGCCATACAGAAAGAGACTGGACCGTTTCGAGTGTAGACTGTGGAAGGAGATTGGCTACATCAGTATTTGAAGTCTGGATGAGTGAAAAGAGAATCAAAAGACTGATCAAGCTTCCCATTCCGAGATAGAGCATCTCCAAGCCCCCATGTCCCAAACCATAAGCCAAAGCATCTCGATCTTCTAGCTTTCTCTTTTTCTCCAACCATTTAAAAAAGACAAGACGAGCTGTTTCCTCAAAGAGAGCCGCCATGGCAATCCCATAAAGGACATATAAGAAAGGCTGCTCCTGCATGAGCGGAATGGTTCCATCTTTTTGCGGATGAAGAACCAGAAGGTGAACCATCTTCTCTAACACCTGAGAAGAAACAAAAAATGCGATTGCCCCCAAGCCCATCACTGCAAGAGAGATTTTAAACCGTTTTTTGGCATACCAAGTTCCACCTACTAGAATGAGAACCAAAACAATCATGGTAAGGATAATATGTACTGTCATTTTTTTCTCCTATTCTGACTTATCAATATCTTTCTTCATCTCGTCAACGTTAAATTTGGCAAATAAATACTGGCGATCTTGGACTGGAAAACGTTGGTCCAACTGGTCGACTGCTCCAACCTCGATCATTCCTTCTTTGATAACAAAGTCCATCACATGCCCACCAAAGGTCAAATCATCTGAGATAAAATGCAAATGGTAGCCTGCAACACTGACTCCATGGAAAATCTCTGGTGTCCAAAATCCAACAATAGTTCCCGATACATTTTCACGGCTATATTCAGGTTGGTGTGTCGCAACATCAGCAAACTTGGTATCAGGTGTGGATTTAGGAATCATCCGCACATGCATGTGGGCGAACTCCCCATGAATCTTGATGGAACGGAAGAGATTCTCCCCATCATAGTAGGACTCAATCCGTTTTTCTAATTCCTTATCCGTCATCTCAAAACGCTGGCGGAAAATCACTTCTGCCTGATGGGGGACCACTGCTGCATATGGGATAAGGGCATCAGGTGAGACTTCTACAATTTCAGGTTGCTCCCCTGAGCCTTTGGCTTGATAAGCCTTGCCATCAAGGACAATCAACTCCCCATCAATCGAATCAAGGGTTCCCAAGCCGAGGTCACCATGTTCCAGCAATTCTCCTACTGTCATGGTTCCACCATAGAGACCAGCCATTAGGGCACCTAGAGTATTGTATTGAAATAATTTAACCGGTTCCTGCACTTTTCTATCCATTCTCTTTCTTATCTTCTTTTCAATGAATCATCATACTTTCTAAGTATACCACATTTGCTCCTAGATGTGAAAGGGTGAATTGCTTTTCCCATTGCAAAGGAGGCAAAAAAAAGGTACAATGTAACAAAATCAACGGAGGTCTGGAATGAAGAAAGAAAGTAAATACCAAGCAGTCGTTTCCTTTCTAAAAAAGGGTATCGAGTTGGGAAAATTCCCAACTGGTAGCCGGCTTCCCTCCATCCGTCAACTGAGCCAAGACTTCCACTGTAGCAAGGACACTATCCAACGAGCCCTACTGGAATTACGCCATGAACAATACCTCTATGCCAAACCCCAAAGTGGCTACTATGTTCTGGAGCAAGGACAGCACCAAGACTTAGAAATCGAAGTCACTGATGAACATGCCAGTGCTTATGACGACTTCAGACTCTGCGTCAATGAAACCCTGATAGGCCGAGAAAACTACCTCTTCAACTACTATGACAACCAAGAAGGCCTTGAGGAACTGAGACAATCTGTCCATCAACTCCTCTTTGACCAAGCCCTCTACTGCAAACCCGATCAACTGGTTCTAACATCTGGCACCCAGCAAGCTCTCTTTATCCTTTCTCAGATTAACTTCCCGAGCAAGGGAGAGGAGATTTTAGTTGAACAGCCGACCTACCACCGAATGAACCGCCTCTTGGTCGCTCAAGGATTAGCCTACCAGACCATTGAACGCCGAATCGATGGAATTAATCTTGAAGAACTGGAAGAACAGTTCAAATCTGGGAAAATCAAGTTTTTCTACACTATTCCTCGCTTCCACTATCCCCTAGGTCATTCCTATTCTGATCAGGAAAAAAGGGCTATTCTGGATCTAGCAAACCAGTATGGCGTTTACATCGTAGAGGATGACTATCTAGGTGACTTAGACTCTAAAAAGGGACAAACCTTCCACTATCTGGATACTGAGGATCGCGTCATTTATATCAAGTCCTTCTCAACTAGTCTCTTTCCAGCCCTTCGTATCACAGCTCTCATTCTCCCAAATGCCCTAAAAGAGGCCTTTGTTTCCTACAAAAATATCCTGGACTATGACAGCAATCTCATCATGCAAAAGGCTCTCTCTCTTTACATCGATAGTCAGTTATTTGAAAAAAATCGACTGGTTCGACTGACCCTTCAAGAGAACTATCAGACTCGGATAAAGGAAGTACTTGAAAAAAACACCTGTCCCTTGCCCTACTATCCTCTACATGATGGCCTTCTCCTTGATTTGAGAAATTATCCTAAAATTGCCAGCTTAAAGCATAGCTCACTCAAACTAGACTTCTTTGAAGAGGCTTATTTGGAAGCCTGTCCTTATCAGTTTGCCAAAGTCTCTCTCGAAAATCTAGAAGCACTATTACAATACATAAAAGCAGAATTGGATTAAAGTCCAACTCTGCTTTCTTTTTACTGTTCAACTTCTGTTAGTTTCGCTGCTTTTTCTAGATAGATTTGATAGGTTCCGTCATCTTTTAGTTTTTGGATAACCTTATCTACTACTGCTTTCAAGTCTGATTGATCCTTCTTGATAGCAACGGCATTGGCTTCGCCATCTTTCATCGTCAAAGTAGCTGTCGCAACGACAAGGTCTGAGTTTTTAGCTGCGTAACTAAGAGCAACTGGTTCATCCATATGAACAGCATCCACTTTTCCAGCCTGCAATTCATTAACTGCTTCACCCATATTGGTCAAGGATGTCAATTGGGCATTTGGTAATTGTTCCTTGACCATGGTTTCTGGAACAGTTCCCTTTTGAGCTGCGATATTAGCACTTGCGAAGCTTGAAATATCCTTGTATTTGTCTAGATCGGCTTTTCTAACCAAGAAGCTCATCTTGTTTTCATAGTAAGGAATTGAAAAGTCAAAGACTTCCTTTCTCTCATCTGTGGCACTAATTCCTGCAATAGCCAAGTCAGCCTTTCCAGTTTGAAGGCTAGTCAAGACATTGTCAAAACTCATACTAGAGATTTCAAGTTTAACTCCAAGCTCATCCGCAATCGCTTGAGCCATATCAATATCTGCACCAACCACTTGGTTTTTACCATCTACCAAGACTTGGAATTCAAAAGGTGCATAGTCTGGGCTGGTCGCAACAACTAGCTTCCCTTTTTGTTTGATAGCTTCCACAGCAGACTGGGAACTATCCGTACTTGATTGACAAGCTACTAAAATCATGCTGGCTAGCATGCTACATACAACTAACATCCATTTCTTAAACTTCATAAATAAACGACTTTTCTGTTATCTCTGAATAATTATAACTTATTTGAAAATACTTGTCAACATTTTTCTTGCATTTTCATAAAATATAGTTACAAAAATTAGAAATTCAGAGATTAGTTTATCTATCTATTGGGAACTTATTTTCAAAAAAATCATTTATCATATCTTGATGTTGCTGGTTTACAATTGCAATGTTTTGTATGTCCCCATGATCAAAAAATCCTAATTCTAAAGTTTCATCACTTGTAAAAAAATTTGTAGAAATAGAATTTTCAGATAAAACTAAATACAAAATTGTAAGAACTTGAGCCTCATCACCATTCGGATAACTATCTGAATATTTAGTATAAACATTTAAGAGTTTTTCCGCTATCACTTCGATTCCCGTTTCTTCATAAAACTCTCGCACTAAAGCTTCTAAAGCCGATTCACCTAATTCAATGGATCCCCACGGTAAGGGGAATAAGGTTTATTAAAAAAATTTTACTCTCTTACTCTATCACTATAAACTCTTTCAGCTTGTCTAATAATCTCTTGATATGTTTTTAATTCGATATTGTTATTTTTCAATTCAATTAAATCTAAATCTTCTAGTTTTTCCTTAGATTTCTCACCACAAATAAAATAAGCTTTTATATCTTTAGTATTTGAGATTCTTAAAGGATTATTTGATCGGTTTATTTCATCACTAATAAATCGTCTGTATTTATAGATCTGATTGGTTATTTCGGAAATTTCAGGTGTAGAGTACGCAGTAACTTTCTCTCTTTTTAGCTCACAGATAATTGGATAAGGCTCATCTGCAACTTTTGTAATAATATCGGTTCTCCCACTAACCTTACGTTCTTGAATAATTGCTTTATATTTGTTTTGTGTTTCAATCACAATTTCATTACTTGGTTTATCCCAATATTGATTAATCAACCATGGATTTTTAGCTAGATGTTCCTCAAAAACACTCTCAACTTCCTCATCGTCAATAATTAGTTTTAGTTTATTGATAATGCTAATACGATCTTCAATATTAGATTTCATACGTAAAGCAGCATTTAGTTCCGTTTTCTCAAATAAGCTATAGAACTTCTTTAAGATCTCTCCAAAAGTATCCTTATCTGTATCTATAGTAATTTCATTTATAACTTTATTATTTACAAGTGCAAAGATTGCTTGTCCATAAACCCTATATTCAGCATCTGAATATTTTTCATCATTATCAAAAACTCTTTGTGCAAGCTTTGCAACCTGTTTTTGCTGTTCATCGCTATAAAATTTGAATGCAGTCCCCAATCCACTATCAGTACTTAACATTTTATCAAGATAATTTAGTTTTTCTCTATCTCTATTAGCACGTAAATTATTCCAATTTGCATTTAACTTATTACTAATTTTAGATAGTTTTTCAATTAATAATTTGACATTTGGTATTTCTTTATTCAAACCCTCTCTACTACTAAGCACAGGGTCTTCTTCTTCATTTTGAAGAAAATCTGCGTTGACTTCGCCTAAAAAGTATGAATTTGTTATCCTATTTTTTAATTTATCCCGTAAAATATCCTCATCAGCTAATTTTCCATGAATATAGACTGTTACGCCTGAAATACTTATATTTTCATCAGCAAGTAATTGACTGGGAATTTCAACAGTACCGAGCCATCCACTAATTGAATAATTTGTAAAGAATTCATCATCTTCTTTGTAAAAATTATTTTCTGGAATATTAGGGAAGCGTTGTTTGATTTCTTCTAACTCTGTACCGAAATAATAAACAAACTCTAAATTATCATCGTAAAAATGCTGACTCAAATCTACAATTTCAGAATTAATTTTAAGACTAAAGTCATGGTTATTAATTACATTTATCGAGAATCTTCTAGAAATTAAATTCTTCAATCCCTCAATACTTGATGAAATGATTTTTCTTCTCATCTCAGGTATATAAACAATTGTTCCAGTAGTATTTTCTTCTAAATCTGGGAAAAACTTTTTTAATTCTTGCAATGAATCAATATATTCCACAGCAATTGGAACAGTCGGTCTGTCTTCAAGTAATAATTCATAATTAAAAATCATCTTTTTCCATTGAGTATCTATGTCACTCTTTGTATAAAGAACATAACTATCACCTAAACTAAATGCTGAAAATTTTCCGATACCTTTTCTCCCCATATAAGGTCTAAGTGTAATTCCATCAGGACGTCTAACTGAATCAGTATTTTTTTCTGTACCAGAAATAGCATATCTCCCAGACAACTCTTCATCTGTCATACCAATACCATCATCAACAATTAGCAAAGAAGTTTTTTTATCCCCATCATTTTCAATATCATTGTAGAAAATATTACACTCTGTACAATAAGCATCCCAAGAATTTGCAATCAATTCTGTGATTGCTGGTGGATTTGATGTATATAAATTTCTACCAAAATGCTTTACTGCACCATAGGCAATTTGCAAGTCAATTTTTTCAATACTCATTTAATTTTCTCCAAATGCTTCAATATACTATTTCCAATAACTTCACCTAACTTCGGAGGGACAGCATTCCCAATTTGTAATGCAACTTGTGCTATTGGATAGTTTCCCCCAAGTTCAGGTTGTGTAAATAAGTAATCTCTCGGAAATGTTTGTAACATTGCACCTTCACGTAGACTTAAAGCTCTATCTTGATCAGGATGTCCAAATCGCCCATTTCCTATTCCTGGGAATTGTGTTGTAATTGTATTAGCAGGTTTATCCCACTCTAAACGACCATATACCGATCCAAAAGAAGCTCCGCTTTTTTTCTTATAAGCTTCCAGTAATAGTTCCTCGTCCCAATCCCTCCAAGTTCCACCAGGTTTTGACTGCTTTATTCTCTTCATATTCAAATCAGATATATTTCTGCTTCTATGAAGAGGATCATTTAAATCAGTATCTCCTGCCTTCAATTTTGGTAAATTTCCAATTGTATCTCGAAGTGTAGGGTAATTATCTTTATTAAATTGTGCAGGAATTAATTTGATTTCTCCTAATTTTGAAGCTAAAAGCAATAATCTCTTTCTTTTTTGAGGAACACCGTAATCTGGCGCGAATACAACTTTGTAATCAATTAAGTAATTATTATCATTCAAAATCTGGATAAATTTATCAAATACCTTTTCATTGACCATTTGTGGAACATTTTCCATCGAAACAATGTCAGGTTGGACATATTCAATTTGTTTGCCAAAGTAATCTAAAAGATCCATCTTTTGAAGTGTATTCTCATTATTTTTGTACTTATGGCTATATGTTGAAAAGGGTTGGCATGGAGCACATCCCATTAAAACTTTTATATCAGTATCATCTGGAAAAAGATTAGTAATTTCCTTGCTATCTATTTTTTTTATGTCCTTTAAAATAAATCTCGCGTTATTGTTAAATTCGTATGCAAATTGACTACGAGGATCTATATCATAACCTGCTATTACATTTATACCTGCTTGCTGAACACCACAGGTCAACCCTCCAACACCACAAAATAAATCTACAGCATTAATTTTCATGGCAATATCCTCCATTTTAAATTATAGCATTCTTTTTGAACTTTTTACAGTATATATAATTGGTAAAAACTCAACTTCTTATTTTATCAACCTTTTAAGCACCTGTTATTATGCACAATCACCACCTGGTAAGCCCCAAGTTCCTTTATCTGCTCGTTTTTGTAATAATATTTTTCCTGATTGACTTAATATTCCACAGGTAAAATTTAAAATAATTTTATCTTTCCCAACTTTTTTTCTGATATTCTGTATGTAGTCCATTACTCACCTCTGACAAAGTAAACCATCAATACAACGAAAGCTTACTATATTAAAAAGTAAGCTTTCACAATAATTTTATCATTTAAATAATTTATAATTCGACAATCTTACCTGTTTCAAAGTAAACAACCCATTCACAGATATTTTTTGCGTAGTCTCCGATACGTTCCAAGAAGGAAATGACCTGGAAGTAATCACGGCCTGTAACGATAGCTTCAGGATTTTTCTTGATTTCCTCTGTAGCTAAATCACGGATGCTATCAAAGTAATGGTTGATTTTTTCGTCCATCGCCGCTACTTCATATGCTTGGTCCACAGAGCCGTTCAGGTAGAGATCTAGAGCTGCTTCAACGAAGTTTTTTACATCGCGTCCCATCTTTTTGATTTCTTCTTCAACGGAAGGGATACGTTGCTCCCCTTTCATACGAATGGTCGCCTCAGCGATAGACACTGCATGATCTCCCATGCGTTCCACGTCTGACACTGCCTTGAGAACGGTCAAGACGGTACGAAGGTCTTGCGAAACAGGTTGCTGGAGGGCAATCATTTCAAATGATTTCTTTTCCAACTTCACTTCATACTCATTTACTTCTGCATCGTCTTCGATGACTTCTTTTGCCAAATCACGGTCATGCGTAACAAAGGCACGCACTGTACGATTGATCTGCGAAAGCACTTCTTGTCCCATGGCATAGAACTGGTTGTGCAATTTCTCCAAATCTTCTTCAAATTGTGATCGTAACATCATTCAACTCCTTATCCAAATTTTCCTGTAATATAATCTTCTGTTTCCTTGTTTTGAGGGGAAAGGAACATCTTCTTCGTATCGTTAAACTCAATCAAATCTCCATCTAGGAAAAAGCCAGTCTTATCAGAGATACGAGAAGCCTGCTGCATGGAACGCGTTACCAAGAGCATGGTGTATTTGTCTTTTAGACCATACAAGGTTTCTTCAATCTTACCAGCCGAGATAGGATCCAAAGCTGAAGTTGGTTCGTCCAAGAGGATGATTTTAGGGCTGGTTGCTAAGACACGAGCAACACAAACACGTTGTTGTTGTCCACCTGAGAGACCAATGGCCGAATCATGCAAACGATCCTTGACTTCATCCCAGATAGAAGCACGTTGCAAGGCCTTTTCTACTGCTTCATCAAGGACCTGTTTATCCTTGACTCCATTGATACGTAGTCCATAAACAACATTTTCGTAGATAGACATAGGGAAGGGATTGGGCTGTTGGAAAACCATGCCGATTTCCTTACGCAATTCAACCGTATCGGTGCGAGGACTGTAGATATTGTGACCATTATAGACCACTGATCCAGTTGTTGTCACCTCAGGGTTTAAATCTCCCATGCGGTTGATGGCCTTGAGAAGAGTTGACTTCCCTGAACCAGATGGACCAATCAAGGCTGTTATTTCCTTGGGTTGGAAAGAAAGGGAAACACTATTCAAGGCCTTCTTTTTATTGTAATAAACGGACAGGTCTGACACCTGTAAAATCGGTTCTGTCATACTGCTTCCTTTCTAACCAAAGTGTCCCGTTACATAGTCATTGGTAGACTGTAGCTTGGCATTTTGGAAAATATTGGATGTCTTATCATACTCGATCAAATCACCCAAGTAGAAAAATCCTGTGTAGTCACTTGCACGCGCAGCCTGCTGCATACTGTGGGTAACGATGATGATGGTAAAATCCTTCTTCAATTCCAGCATTGTTTCTTCCAGCTGGGCTGTCGCAATCGGATCCAAGGCTGAAGCAGGCTCATCCATCAAGAGGATATCTGGCTTGACAGAGATGGCACGAGCGATACAGAGACGTTGTTGCTGACCACCAGAAAGCATCAAGGCTGATTTGTGGAGGTCGTCTTTGACCTGATCCCAAAGGGCAGCCTGTCTTAGAGAGGTTTCTACAATTTCATCAAGGACTTTCTTGTCCTTAACACCTGCACGTTCATGAGCAAAAGTGATGTTGCGGTAAATAGACTTGGCAAATGGATTTGGCCGTTGGAAGACCATTCCAATATGCTTGCGCATCTCATAGACATTGATTTCAGGACGGTTGACATCAATACCTTGGTAGAGGATTTGCCCTGTTACCTTGGCAATGTCAATGGTATCATTCATGCGATTGAGACTGCGAAGATAAGTAGATTTTCCTGATCCAGAAGGACCAATCAAGGCCGTTATTTTATTTTTTTCAAATTGCATATCAATGCCCTTGATGGATTCATTTTTACCATAGTAAACATGTAAATCCTTGGTAGAGAGGGCCACTTTTTCTTCAGGGAAGGTGATGATATGCTTTTCATCCCAGTTATATTTTGACATGGCTTCTCCTTTAGGCAGCGGTTAATTTCTTGTGTAAATAGCTTCCGAGTTTGCGTGCCCCAAAGTTAAAAATCAAGATAAAGATGAGGAGCACCGCGGCAGAACCAGCTGATACGATGGTAGCATCAGGAATGGTTCCTTCACTGTTGACCTTCCAAATGTGGACAGCCAAGGTTTCTGCTTGACGGAAGATTGAGATAGGACTGGTAACACTGAGAATATTCCAGTTAGACCAGTCAAGGGCTGGAGCGGACTGTCCTGCCGTATAGATAAGAGCGGCGGCCTCACCAAAGATACGGCCAGATGCCAAGACAACCCCAGTGACAATACCTGGTAGGGCTTCTGGAATGACGACATGGACCACAGTCTCCCAACGAGAAATCCCAAGGGCTAAGCCAGCCTCACGTTGCGTATGGTGAACATGTTTTAAGCTATCCTCAACATTTCGAGTCATCTGAGGGAGGTTAAAGACCGTCAAGGCCAAGGCACCTGAAATGATTGAAAATCCATACTCAAACTGGACAACAAAGATCAAGTAACCAAAGAGACCTACAACCACAGATGGCAGAGAAGACAAAATCTCAATACAGGTACGAATAAAATTGGTCACAGGTCCTTTTTTGGCATACTCAGCAAGGAAAACACCAGCTCCCATAGACAGGGGAACAGAAATGATCAAGGTAATGACCAAAAGGAAGAAGGAATTATAGAGCTGAATCCCGATACCCCCACCTGCTTGATAAGAGGAGGATTTCCCAGTCAAGAAGGACCAAGAGATGTGCGGTAACCCTCTCACCAAGATATAGAGAATCAAGGACGCCAAGATGGTCACGATGATACCCGCAATGGTATAGAGGACAGCTGTTGCAAGTTTATCTAATTTCTTAGCGTGCATAGTTTTTCTTTCCTCTTTCTTTCGTAATCAATTTAATCACACTGTTAAAGGCCAAACTCATCAAGAGCAAGACCAAGGCCAAGGACCAGAGAACGTTATTATCAACCGTTCCCATGACGGTATTCCCAATTCCCATAGTCAAAACAGAAGTCAAAGTCGCAGCTGGTGTTGTTAGTGAGGTTGGGATAACTGCTGAGTTTCCGACCACCATCTGAATGGCAAGGGCTTCACCGAAGGCACGCGCCATCCCAAAGACCACTGCAGTGAAAATACCTGAACGTGCTGCTTTCAAGGTCACACGCCAGATGGTTTGCCAACGAGTGGCTCCCATAGCTAAACTAGCTTCACGGTAATGACGAGGAACAGCACGCAAGCTGTCTGTTGTCATAAAGGTTACAGTTGGTAGGATCATGACAAAGAGAACGAAAATACCTGACAAAATCCCAAAACCAGTTCCACCAAAGACGCTACGGACAAAAGGTACCACAACTTGCAAACCGATAAATCCATAGACGACTGAAGGAATACCGACGAGGAGTTCAATGGCTGGTTGCAAAATCTTTGCACCCTTTGGTGATACCTCTGTCATAAAAACTGCTGCTCCAATAGCAAAGGGAGTTGCGATGAGGGCAGATAAAATCGTCACAATAAAGGAACCCAAAATCATTGGAAGGGCACCAAATTGTTTCCCTGAAGGATTCCAAGTTTGTCCAAAGAGGAAATCAAAGATATTCACTCCATTGACAAAGAAGGTCGATAAGCCTTTCTGAGCTACAAAAATCAAAATCATCGCCACAATGATGACAATCAAAGAAAGGCAAGTGAAGGTCAAACCTTTACCAAACTTCTCAAGGCGAGAGTTCTTTGAAGGAGAGAGCAATTTTTTCGATAATTCTTCTTGATTCATTATTGACCTCCTTCTACTGCTGTAACGGTACCTGAAGCATCCTTTTGGACTTTCATTTCATTGATAGAAATATAGCCCATGCCCTTAACAATTCCTGTTTGGGCTTCGTCTGAGAGGATGAATTTTAAAAATTCAGCTGCCAGCTCATTCGGCTGACCTAGGGTATACATGTGCTCATAAGACCACAAAGGCCAGTTGTTGGTTGTTACATTTTCAGTTGTCGGTTCATAACCATTGAGCTTCATGGTCTTGACCGAGTCGTCCACATAGGCAAAAGCCAGGTAAGAAATGGCTCCTGGAGTTTGGGAGACAATCGACTTGACCATCCCATTAGAATCCTGTTCTTGGCTCTGCATTGCAGCCTGACCATTCATTACGACATTGTCAAAGGTTGCTCGGGAACCCGAACTTGCTGCACGGTTGATGATCGAAATAGCTAAGTCTTTACCACCAACCTCTTTCCAGTTAGTCACTTCACCAGTAAAGATTTTACGAAGTTGCTCAATTGTCAGATCTTCAACAGCCACTTCTTTGTTCACAATCACTGCCAGACCAGCTACTGCAACCTTATGGTCCACAAGCGCTGAAGCGTCAATTCCATCTTTTTCCTCAGCAAAAACGTCAGAGTTACCAATATCTACAGCTCCAGACTGCACCTGGGAGAGTCCTGTTCCCGAACCACCACCTTGAACGTTGACTGTTTTTCCGATATTTTTTGAACCAAATTCGTCTGCTGCGGCTTCGACCAGAGGCTGAAGGGCAGTTGAACCGACGGCTGTCATGGTTTCTCCACGATCAATCCAGCTTGCACATCCCGCTAGAGAACCTGCAAGCAAAAGTGTCGCAAGAGATAGGACGAGCTTTTTTCTTTTTTTCACTGTTTTTCTCCTTGAACATAATGATGAATGTCCTGATTTCTTTCAGTTCCTGTCATGTCAATCAGTGATGATAAGATTTGGTTTACGATTTATAGACTGGAAGCCCCTTGAGGTCCAGTCGGTTCATCACATAATATAAGTAAAAATGAAAGACTATCAGAAAAAACTCATACTTCCAATATAACATAGAAAATCTTCTTTGCCTAGCTTTTTCACTTGAATCTGAGGCCTTTTGGAAAATAATTTTTCAAAACATTTCCAGTCACCTTTGCAAAGCCCAAACCATTACCTTGAACCAAAACTTGGTACCAACCATTTGGTAGACTTTCAGCTAGCTGAACTGTTTCCCCAGCCACATATTTTACAAAGTCCTCATCCTTGATTTCGACCCTTTGTTTCACTTGACTTGGTTTTAAGGCTAATCCCAGAGCAAAGCTTGGTTCGAAGCGTTTCTTCTTAAAAGTACCCAGATGAAGTCCATTTCGGGCAATTTTAAGTTTCCCTAGATCAGGTAGCATCTCTGGCAAGAGATAAAGTTGATCTCCAAAAGTTTGTAGAAGGCCAGTTAGTGTCACTTTGAGATGTTTTTGGGCAAATTCTTGCCACAATTTCTGCTGTTCGCGACTGAGATTGGTCTTGCTGGCTTTGAATTTGGCTGCTGAATTTTCTCCCTTGAACTGCAAATGGGCAACAAACTGACCTTCTCCCTTAAAATGGTGAGGGTACATACGAGCCGTTTCAGGAAGATCAATTCCTGCTACCATACCATTCACATGATCAACTGGGAGCAGTTCAAAATCATAAGTATCCAGCAACCAGTGGACGATTTCTTCATTTTCCTCTGGTGCCCAAGTACAGGTCGAATAGACCAAATGCCCACCTTCTGCAAGCATAGTCACTGCGTCTTCTAGGATTTCTTTTTGGAGACTAGCACATTGGCTCGGATAGTCGAGATTCCAATAGTCCATGGCATCTGGTTGTTTACGGAACATCCCCTCACCCGAGCAAGGGGCATCAAGGACAATCACATCAAAATAACCTTTAAAGACCTTGGCTAAGCGGTCAGCAGATTCATTGGTCACGACAACATTTGTCGCTCCAAATCGCTCCATATTTTCCACTAAAATTTTAGCACGCTTGCTTGAAATTTCGTTGGAGACAAGGACTCCTTGATTAGCCAGATAGGCTGCTAGTTGAGTGGATTTTCCACCCGGTGCTGCCGCCAAGTCCAAGACCTTCATACCAGAGCTTGGTTGAGCTACCTGGGCCACCATTTGGGCTGCAGGCTCTTGTGAATAAACGAGACCCGTCACGTGCTCCGGTGACTTCCCTGAGACCTTGCCATAATGTCCCCAAGGTGTATTTGGAATAGCATCCGCAAACGACAATTGACTTTCTTTTAAGGGATTAACCCGAAAAGCTGATACCGCTTCCTGTTTAAAAGAGGCAAGAAAATCTCTTGCCTCATCTTCTAGTATCGCTTCATATTTTTCAACAAATCCTTCTGGAAATTGCATTTAGTTTTCTTTCCTTTCGTAGATATAAGATTGAATCTCTTCTTGCATCTCGATTGGCACCATCATGACAGGCTGACGCGTTTGAAAATCAGCAGGCTCACCTGATACCGTAAGAAGACGATAACCCAGACTTTCCCCTAAGATACTGGCTGCAGCGTAATCCCATGGCTGCAAGTAGGTAATATAAGTCAGAAGGCGACCCGATAAAACCTTGGCAAAACTAATGGCCGCACTGCCGTAAACACGGACTCCCAACGCTGCTCGCCCCAAATCCGCCAAGCCCCACTCATTGGTTTCAAACATAGCTGAGTTACCAGCCACTAAAAATTCTCTAAGAGGTTTCTTTTTAAAAGTCGGTAAGGGCTCATTATTACGATAGGGAGGAAAAGCACCACCACCATGGTAACAATCACCTTTCATGACATCATAGATGATGCCAAATTTGCCCACACCATTCTCAAAATAAGCCAACATCACGGCAAAATCTTCCTGCTGAGCGACAAAATTATTGGTGCCGTCAATGGGATCAATCACCCAAACGGAACCTTGACCGACCGCAGCACGTAAACAGCCCTCTTCCGCGCAAATCAAGTCTTCTGGATAAGATGCCAAAATTCTCTGAACTAAGAGATCCTGAACCTCCTTATCCAAACGCGTCACCAAGTCTGTAGGGGAAGACTTTCGCTCAACCTGCAAATCTTCTTGCATGTGAGCCAAAATGTACTCAGCAGCTTCCTGCACAATCTGCTTGGCAAATTCAAATTTAGTTTCCAAGAGAAATCTTCCCTTCTCTTTTTTCTTTTGCTAATTGAACTGCATGATAGAAGGAATAACCGCTAGCCGTCTCAAATTCGCGACCTAGGCGCTTTTCTTCACTTTTGCTCGGAACGACAGACTTAAATTCCTTGTAAGACTCTAGCAGTTTTTTAGCCTCTACCTTGTCTTCATAGGCAGCTTCAACATCATTAAAAAAAGAAAGCACTGAAGCAAGTTCTTCAGTGCTCCACGACAAATCTAGTGGGTAACTATACTGTTTGTTCATCTATCCAATACCAGCTCTCAATGTTGCTTCTTTTAGTTCTTGTTTACGGTAACTACGAGGGAGAAAAGCACGAATCTCATCTTCATTAAAACCGATCTGCATACGTTTGGTGTCTATAATAATTGGGCGACGCAAAAGACTAGGATATTGCTCAATCAACTGAAGCAACTCCGATACCGAAATACTCTCTACATCAATATCCAATTTTTGAAAAATTTTTGAACGAGTTGAAATGATGTCATCAGTACCATTTTCGGTCAAGGAAAGAATGTGTTGTAATTCTTTTCTTGTTAAAGGACTGGTCATAATATTATGCTCCTCAAAAGGAACTTTATGCGTCTCTAACCAGGCCTTTGCCTTACGACATGATGTACAGCTCGGTGATAAAAATAGTGTAATCATGCTTTTCTCTTCTTTATCTATACTTTGCTATTCTTATTATACAAAAAAATAAAGCGCTTGACTAGCAATTTCTAGAAAAAAGCATATTTTTTTCTAGAAAAATAGACTGTATGCGAACGAATTACTCAATTCCAATGAAGTTAATTCACTCCTCGTAAGAATTTTTAACTTCATCTCTGTTTTATCAATGCAACACATTAAAGTATTCTACGACTTTTCAAATAAAGAAAACCAAAGAAACTTTCATAGAGTCCAAAGAAGAGAAGGAAAGCATGGAGGAAGAAAATCTCTGGTAAAATCAAAATAACGGGATCCTTTGCGGGATCAAAAAGCCAGGTATCATCTCCCACAAAGAGAATTTGATGGAAAAGAGTAAAGAATTGCTCAAAACCAATCAACACTCCTACAAGCCCAATGACCAGAGGCAATAGTACTAGAGTCAGGATACTTTTACGATAGAGTGCTAGGAAGCCTTTTTTTACAATATTTTTAACAAAGAAATAAAAACATGGTAGTGTCACCAAAGTGACTAGCTGAACCAAGTGAAAGAGATTCTTCACCACCGCAAAGTGATGTAAACCAGCCACTGACGAACGAAAATCCGGCATCTCTAAGACCTGACTAAAGGGATTGGTCAGGTAATTCATCAAGATATGAAAGTTGTACTGAATGGTTTCTGGCTTTAGATAGACTCGATTCGCTAAGTTCAGCCACTGAATCTCCATGGGATAGAAAATCCAAGCCAGATAAATGGTTAAGAGGATAGACAGGGAGAGAAGAAAGAGCATACTTCCCCAAAAGGTCAGTTTAGTTTTCATCAAAATTCCACTCCGCAAGACTAGAAACTACATGAGTTGGTGCGATTGGCAGGTCCGCCACTTCTTCTGCCTTGGTAAAACCTGTTGTCACCAAGAGCGTTGGAATGCCATTGTCAATTCCTGCTCGGATGTCTGTTAGGTAGTTGTCTCCAACCATAAGCAATTCTTCTCTTTTCAAACCTAAGTGCTCAACCGCCTTGTCCATGATGATAGCATTTGGTTTTCCGATATAAACTGGTTTTACCCGAGTTGCTACTTCAAGAAGGGTTATCAGTGAACCAGCACCTGGCAAGAGACCACGTTCCGTCGGAATATTGAGGTCTGGATTGGTTCCGATAAAGTGAGCCCCCTTTTGAATGGCTAGAGTTGCTGTCGCAAATTTTTCATAGTCGACTTGCCAGTCCAGTCCTACTACCACATAGGCAGGATTTTCCTTGTCTTCGACATAACCAGCCGCCCTAATGGCATCCTTGAGCCCAGCTTCTCCGATAACATAAACTGTCTTTTCCAGTCCCAAATCGTTCATATAGTCGATGGTTGCCAAAGTCGCTGTGTAGACAGTTGATAAAGGCGTGTTGATATTAAAATTCTTAGCCAACATCTCTTGAACACTCTCTGGAGTTCGGGTTGTATTGTTGGTTACAAAGAGATAGGGAATTTCTCGTTTTTGCAATTCATGCACAAAAGCCTCACCCGCGGGAATTCGGTCTTTCCCCTTGTAAATGGTTCCGTCTAAATCAATTAAATAACCTTTATAAGCCATATCGCCCTTTCTAATTGCCTTCAATTTCTTGCCACGTAATCATAGCTTGGGCATTGATTTCGCCATCACTGATAATCTCATGCTTGCTTTCTAGTCCCTTGAGTTCATAAGCTGAAGCAATCATGCCACCTGGTCGCACTTCTTTGACATATTTGAGATTGATTTTCTTTGGAATATACTTGGTCAAAAAATCTGCTCCCATAACCTCAAAAATCCAATCCAGATATTTGCTATTATTGACATGACCATTCATATCCAAGTCGTAAAAACGAACATGGTAGTCTTTACTGAACGGGTTTTCTAGATTTGTATACTTTGGCCCACGGATGAGTTTTTTATCAAACTCAGACTGGTAAGGCGCAACAATCTCCGGTTCGACAGCATGAACTTTACGACTGTCTCGGTCCATGAGAACAAAGGTTGCTACCATGCGAATGATTTCTTGACCTGCTTCATCATATATAGTGAAACGGCGGTAGCAAAAAAGACGATTGTAAGTCAATGCTTCTGTTTCAATCGTAATTTCTTCAGCAAAGCGAGGCAAGCGAACCACGTCAATCGCATAGTCTGTAATAATCCAGACCAGATTGTAACGTTCTAACACATCCTTGTCACTGACTCCTAGCTCAATCGACTGCATACCTGATACTTGCAGGGACAGCAAAATCACATCTGGAAGTTTGATATGACCGTTCATGTCCGCCATATCAAAAGGAATTTTCATTTTCATTTGATAAGTTAAGCCCATCATTCTACTCCAAAATAAATCGTTCTGCTACAGTGTCTCCTAAAAAGAGACCTCTCTTTGTCATTCGGACACGGTCACCATCGACCTGCATGAGTCCTTGTTGAACCAAGTCTCTGATGACTTCTCCATAAAGTCCATCAAAGGATCGCCCGAATTTTTCCTCAAATCGCACCATGGAAACCCCTGATTTCTTGCGGAGGCCTAGGAACATTTCTTCTTCCATCTGCTCCCTTTGACTCAGGTGTTCTTCTGTAATCCGAGCATTTCCTGCCTCTACCGCATTGAGATAGTGGCGAATCGGACCATGATTTTTATAGCGCACTCCATTGACATAACCTGAAGCACCTGCACCGATACCATAATACTCCGCATTGTCCCAGTACATGAGATTGTGGCGACTTTCAAAGCCCGGCTTGCAGAAGTTGGAAATCTCATAATGCTCAAAACCATCTCGCTCAAGTTCTGCGATGATGTACTCAAACATCTCTGCTTCTAACTCTTCCTTGGGCAGGGGTAATTTCCCACGTCTCATGCGGTTCATAAAGACCGTATGATTCTCCAAAATCAAGCTATAAAGACTCATATGAGGAATATCAAGCGAGATAGCCTTGGCTACATTGTCCTTGACCTGAGTCATAGTTTGACCAGGTAGAGCGTAGATTAGGTCGATGGAGATATTGTCAAAACCAGCCAGTTTGAGACGGTCGATATTCTCATAAATATCCTTTTCTAAATGACTGCGCCCAATCTTTTTCAGCATTTTGTCATCAAAAGTCTGCACACCCAAGGAAACACGATTGACTGGCGACTGTTTCAAAACCGCAATCTTATCCGCATCCAAGTCGCCTGGGTTGGCCTCAATGGTCAACTCTTCCAAGACAGACAAGTCTAGATTTTTAGTCAAGCCTTCCAAGAGCACTTCTAATTGCGGAGCTGACAAAGCCGTTGGCGTCCCACCTCCAATGTAGAGAGTTCGTAACTTTTGGATATCATAAGAACGAAACTCCTCTAGCAGATGCTCCAGATAACTATCTACTGGTTGATTCTTGATAAAAACTTTTGAAAAGTCACAATAATAACAAATCTGTGTGCAAAAGGGAATATGCACGTAGGCGGACGTTGGTTTTTTCTGCATAGTATTTATTATACCATAAAGACAGGCTTCCAGATAAAAATCACCATCTCCAAAAACCAGAGATGGTGATACTTTATACTTCAGTAATATCGATGATGATTTCTTCTTGGTCTTCAGCAACGTCTGGAGTTGCTGACTGTTCTTGCCACTGCTCTTTGAGATTGTTAAAGGTTTCCTTTGACGCTTCTGTCGCTTGTCGAGCACAGGTTTTAGCTTGGTCAAGGACACTATCAAAAGTGATTTCACCAGATTCTACTTGTTCCTTTGTTTTCAGCACAAAGTCCGTTGCCTGTTCCTTCACTTCTGTCAATTTTTCACAAACCTGCTCTCTAGCATATTCTGGATCTTCTCTCAAATCATCTAGAAAATCCTGAGCTTGACTACAAACTTGCTTACCCTTGTCACTGGTCAAAAACAAAGCAAGAGCAGCACCTGAAACTGTTCCTAAAAGGATAGAGGATAGTTTTCCCATAAGATTTCTCCTTTTTTATTTTTTGAAAAATTTACTTGCGACACGAAGAGCGGACAAGCCTGCACCTGTTTTAATGGTCTTTGAACCAGCAGATGAAGCTTTTTTGCCTAAAACACGTGCATGTTGGTTGAGATCAGATACTGACTCTGACAAGTCTGCCACAGCCGTAAAGAGTGGATCAATCGTCGCAACTTTGATATTGATATCGTCTGCTAACACATTGACCTTAGCCAACAATTCATTGGTCTGATGCAAGGTAACGTTCACATCTGAACTCAACGTTTTGATGGTTTTCTCTGTCTCATCAATCATACGACCTGCTTTTTGAATCGTGATTGTCAAATAGACTAAACAGACAATCAAAGCAATCGCAACAAGAATATATGCAACTTCTAACATTTATTTTTCCTCCTCTGTATGATAGAAAGGGGCTTTCTTTCGATTTTGATAAAGTATGATAAAAATACCGAGTCCGATAAGGATAACTGATAACCATTGGGAAACTCGCAGACCAAAGAACATGAGGCTGTCTGTCCGCATTCCTTCGATGATCATACGACCAAAACCATACCAAATCAAGTAGAAAGCAGTGATATGACCACGTCTGATTCCCTTCAATTTTCGTCTAAAAATCAGAATCAAAGCAAATCCAATCAGATTCCAAACCGACTCATATAAGAAGGTCGGCTGACGGTAGCTACCGTCAATGTACATCTGGTCACGGATAAAGCCTGGCAAATAATCCAGACTATCTACCGCTGCACCATAGGCTTCTTGGTTAAAGAAGTTCCCCCAGCGCCCTAAACTCTGGGCAATCATGACGCTCGGTGCTGCAATATCTAAGAAATCCCAAGTATTGATCAGCTTTCTATCTGCAAAGATATAAAGGACAATAGCGCCCGCTATCAAACCTCCGTAAATGGCCAAACCACCATTCCAGATGGCGATGATTTCACCTGGATTTTGCAGATAATAATCTAAGCGAAAGAGTACGTAGTATAGTCTAGCACCTAAAATAGCTACCGGAAAAGCAATCAGGATAAAATCCAAAATATCATCTGACAAAATCTTCTTTTTAGGAGCTTCTTTCATGGCAAGGTAGACAGCCAAGACCAAGCCAGCCACAATACACAAAGCATACCAACGAATGGAAAAAGGACCGATTTCAAATGCAACTGGATTAATCATCTTTCACCTCATTTTTGGAGATGAGATTAGTCAAGCGTTCTTCAAATAAACGCGTCGCATCAAATCCCATTTCTTTAGCGCGATAGTTCATGGCTGCCGCCTCAATAACAACAGAGATATTGCGTCCTGTTTTTACTGGAATGCGGATACGCGGAATCGTTACACCAGAAACTTCGAGTTCTTCAGCATTGTTTCCTAGACGATCAAAAGTCTTATGGGTATCATAATTTTCCAAGTAAACAGCCAACTGGACTTGTGAGGAATCTTTTACAGCACTTGCTCCGTAGAGACTCATCACGTCAATAATACCCACTCCACGAATCTCAAGTAAATGCTTCAAAATTTCAGCGGGCTCTCCCCAAAGGGTCATTTCATCCTTGGCAAAGATATCCACACGGTCATCTGCTACCAAACGATGTCCGCGTTTCACAAGCTCAAGACCCGTCTCGCTCTTACCGATACCACTATCCCCTTGGATCAAGACACCCATGCCATAGATGTCCATCAAGACACCATGCACGCTCGTACGTTCAGCCAAACGGGAATCAAGGTAGCTAGATAACTCTCCAGATAAACGACTGGTTGATGTTCGACTGGTTAAAATCGCAATCTTACATTCTCTAGCAGCTTTCAACATTTCTTCTGGCACTACCAAGCCACGAGCAACGATGACAGCAGGTGTTTCAGGTAGAAACATTTTCTTCAGAACTTGATAACGATTATGGGCAGGCATAGCGACCAAATAGGACCACTCCTTCATCCCTAACAGTTGAATCCGTTCTGGAGTATAGTAATCAAAATAGCCCGTCATTTCAAGACCAGGTCTCATAATGTCCGCAGTATTGATTTCCTTTTCAAGCAATTCGCCTTCACCATAGACAATATCTAGTCTGAGCTTTTCAATGACTTCTCTTACTAAAACCGACATAATTTCCTCCTTCAATCGAGTTCTCCCTACTATTATATCAAATTGTAGTTGGAAGTTTCCTTTTTTTGCAGGATTTACAGTATTTATTTGGAAAGAAAAAAGGCTAGACAAGTCTAGCCTTTCATTTCAAATTAGAATTTTTTACGTTTACGAGCTGCTTCTGATTTACGTTTACGTTTTACAGAAGGTTTTTCATAGAATTCACGTTTGCGTGTTTCTTGAAGAGTACCAGCTTTAGTAACCGCACGTTTGAAACGACGAAGTGCATCGTCAAGAGATTCATTCTTACGTACTACTGTTTTAGACATTTTTTTCACTCCCTTCAAGTTCAAGATCTATTCTATTTTACACGCAAAATGAATAAATGTCAAGAGGAAAACTGCCATAAACTTATATTATCTTCCCTTTTCTTTTTAAAAGGGACAACGTATTAGAATAGATGTCATAATAGCGAAAAAAATTATTTTAATCCTGTTCAGAAACAACTTTTATTTCTTTATCATTTACAATAACAGCTTGTGAATTGTTCATTCGCATTAAGTCGAGCTGATTTTTATAGGTTTCAAAGGTCTTCTTGCTACTATCAGTAAAAGGCTCCTCACCATAATGTGGAAGGATATAAAACTCCACTTCATCCAATCCAGTTGTATCAGATAACTCTGTCGCTACCGTCTTGTCGTCCATGAGTTTATTATAGTCAATATCCTTGGCTGTAATGATAGCCCCTGCTGATTCTCCCACATAGACCAATCCATCTCTTATTTGTTCTTTGATAAGAGATAGGAGTTGCTTTTTCTTTAATTCTTGCAATAAATAAAAGGTATTCCCGCCTGAGATATAAAGAATCTTGCTTTGGAAAATCTTTGCCTGTGCAGTTTCTCGATCACAAGAAGCAATATCTAAAACCTCTATCTCAAATCCTAAATCTCTGAATGTTTGCTGTGCCTCATCGATATAGGCAGTATAATCCTCTTTGTTCCCAGCGGTAGGAATAAATAAAACCTTGTTTTCTAGATTCTTTTCCTTTGCATAATCGCTAAAAAGCTTTTTGACTCCAGCAAAGTATGAACATAAAAATAACTGTTTCATGATTGTATCTCCATTAATGTTTAACAATTTTATAAAGGATCCATGATCCCTTTCTTTGACTAGTTACGAGCTCAAACCCTACTGATAACAAGAATCGTCTAAATGCTTCTTCGCTTTGAACCTCTGGTAAAAAGTAAAACAACTTGTTATATTCACAAACCAGTAAGAGCATCCCGTCTGATTTGAGTATTCTTCGAAGTTCCATAAAAGAAGCCTCTAGGTCCCGCCAATGAAAATGAGTTTGAAAGGCTGTGATTAAATCAACACTTTCATCGGAAAAACCTGTCTCCCTAACGTCTCTTCGTTCAAAATTTAGATTAGTCATCTCTACCTGTTTGGCTTGAGCTATTGCAGTATCTGAAATATCGATTCCAGTTATGGTACTTTGCGGAAAAGTTTCTTTCAGCAGGATGGTTGAACGACCATTACCAACTCCTACATCTAAGATTACAGGGTAAAATGTCCTATCCAGATGATGAATTGCCCATACAAACATGGGGAGATAGGCTCGATTCCACAATTTCATCATTCGTTTTCCTAGAAAGTCCGAAGGATTCTTTGATTGCTGAATTAAGCGACTAAACAGAAACATTAAAAGTAAAAAACAAATAAAACCGATTATATAAATCAAAGTTCGAGCCTCCCCGTATAGCTATATTATACCACTTTAGCAGGATAGTGAACATTTGAAGTAAAAAGCCACTCACTCCAAAGAGCAGGTGGTTCTTGTACTTTTTATTTTTCAAGCAAGCTGAGCGCTGCTGCATCAGCGATAATGGTCACATCAGGGTGGTTTTGTAGGCTGCTTGCTGGTAGACTCTCAGTCACTGGGCCAGATACTGTTCCAGCAATGGCTTCTGCTTTCGACTCTCCGTAAGCAAAGAGAATAATTGACTTGGCATCCAAGATATTTTTTATCCCCATTGAAATGGCTTGAGTTGGAACGTCTTCAATCTTGTCAAAGAAGCGAGCATTGGCTTCGATTGTAGACTGGTCTAGGTCTACTAAATGTGTTTGACTGTCAAATGGAGTACCAGGCTCATTAAAGCCGATATGTCCATTGCGACCAATCCCTAAGATTTGGAGATCAACTGGATGGTCAGCCAAAATTTGATTATAGCGTTCTACTTCTTCTTCAGCATTATCCTTAACACCACGTGGCAAGAAGCTTTCTTTAAATGGTTTTTGGTTGAACAAGTGTTCTTGCATGAAGTAACGGTAAGATTGTGGATTGTCCCCATCAAGCCCTACATACTCATCAAGGTTTACACTGGTTAGATTTGACAAATCAAGGTCACTCTCTACGATTTCTTTGTAAAACTCAAGTGGACTGCTTCCTGTCGCAAGTCCTAATGTTTGAGCGCCATTGGCCAATTTTTCCTTCAAAATCTCAAAAGCAACTTTTCCACCTTCAACTTGATTTTCAACTTTAATAACTTTCATCTTTTCATCCTCCGTTTTAATCTATATTTATTATATGGTATAGACCAATTTTTGTCAAGTGAAAACGATTTAATTTCCAAAAAAAGAGCGTCCAAACTTGAAACATGTTATAATGGATAAGATTAGAAGTTAGAAAGAATGATGAAAAAAATGAATACAGCTGATTTTGATTTCCACTTGCCAGAGGAATTAATTGCCCAAACGCCCCTTGAAAAACGGGATGCCTCTAAACTCCTCATCGTAAACCGGGAAACGGGAGAATTTCAGGATAAGCACTTCCACTCCATTATTGATATGTTGGAACCTGGCGATGCTCTTGTTATGAACGACACCCGTGTTCTACCAGCCCGCCTTTATGGTCAAAAGGAAGAAACAGGAGGCCACGTGGAACTTCTCCTTCTCAAAAATACTGCCGGTGATGAGTGGGAAGTCCTAGCCAAACCTGCCAAACGCCTCAAGGTCGGCACTCGCGTCAGCTTTGGAGATGGTCGTCTCAGCGCTGTCGTTACGGAAGAATTGACCCACGGAGGACGCATTGTCCGCTTTGAATATCAAGGAATTTTCCTAGAAGTTTTGGAAAGTTTAGGTGAAATGCCACTGCCACCTTATATCCATGAAAAACTGGATGATCGTGAACGTTATCAAACCGTCTACGCTAAAGAAAGTGGCTCTGCTGCTGCACCAACTGCTGGATTGCACTTCACCAAAGAACTGCTCGCAGAAATCCAAGCCAAGGGTGTCCATTTGGTTTATTTGACCCTCCACGTTGGTTTAGGAACCTTTAGACCCGTTTCTGTTGACAATCTGGACGAACATGAAATGCACTCAGAGTTCTACCAACTTTCTGATGAAGCAGCAGCCACCCTTCGCTCTGTCAAGGAAAATGGAGGTCGTGTTATTGCTGTTGGAACTACTTCGATCCGCACACTGGAAACCATCGGTTCCAAGTTTGATGGGCAAATCCAAGCAGATTCTGGTTGGACCAATATCTTTATCAAACCTGGATACGAATGGAAGGTTGTCGATGCTTTCTCAACCAACTTCCATCTACCAAAATCAACCCTCGTCATGCTAGTTTCTGCCTTTGCAGGTCGTGACTTAGTCCTAGATGCCTATCACCATGCTATTCAAGAACGATACCGCTTCTTCAGTTTTGGGGATGCTATGTTTATCTATTAAAAATAGCTCAGCCGTTTCTCAAGGGAATTTCCTCCCCAGAGAGATGGCTGAGCTATTGATGTTTAAATGACTAATTCCGGATTTTCAGCAGTAAGGTGAGTCAGTTGCCCATGAACTCCAAAATAGTCTTTCACCAAATCCTGTAATTCTTCCATGGCAGCCCGAGCACGTCTTGCCTGTTCAGCATTGATCGCTTCAATTACTAAGACAGCATCCTTTGTCTCTTCTGTCAACATGGTTCTCTGTGCCTCTCTCCAGTTGAGACAGCGACAAACCGCTCCTTCATCATCATAATAGATGATTTCTTCAGGTAAAGCAGGCGCATCGTTTTCAGCTCCTAGTGGAAAGAAAGGTTCTCCTCCCTTAGCCTGACCAAGATGAAGATTGCCTACAATCTTGTTCACATCTTCGCCACCACAGGGAACCGCATAAGATAGAGAGACACTATTATAGATGTCTACCAAGGGATTGATGGGATTAAACTCTCTTCCCTGACTGACCCTTTTAAGCAGAGCTTCTATAGAGGAGCGTGCTCCTTTTTTCGTTTTGAACTTGCTGAAAGCCTGACGCCATTCTTGAATGACATCATTCTGAGTAAAATTCTCATCCGAAATGAAATCCTCAGCTCGTTTAGCTCCCTTATCTAGCAAGGTTTTGAAATAGGGATCCTTGCTTTCATCAACTGTATTATCTAATCCCTTTACTACTAAAACGCTAATCTGTGCTTCTGGAAACAAGCTCCAAAATTCATTTTCAACGATAACTTTCATATTTCACCTCTTATTATAAATAATTTCTTTTCTGGCCTTTTTTGACCATATCCCAATCACTTGTAATATTTTTTCTAACCCGAATTAGTAGGCTCTCCAGTTCCCTGGCCTCTTCCCTGGAAAATCCTTTTAGGGCAGAATTCTCTGAATAGTGATGTTCAGCTAGAATAAAAGGATAGAGACTCTCACCTTTTTCTGTGACAAACCACTCCTTATTTTTCCGATTATCCACAGCTGCTCTTTGCTCTATCAATCCCTTTTCTTCCAGTTTTTTAACGGAACGGGCAACTGTCGAACGGTCAACCTTTAGCAAATCTGATAAAGTTTCTTGAATAATCCCTGGGTTCTCCTTGATTCGTACTAAATAAAGATATTGCCCACGAGCTAGTTCAATATCACGAAACTCAATATTAGCAATAGAATCTAGGGCACGGGCTATAACTCCGATTTCGCGTAATAACGACATGTTTCCTCCTCTCACATCTATGATGATAGAATAGCACATTTTTATTGCAAATGCAATAAAAAGACACTTTGTTTTCAAAGCGTCTTTTTTTATTCTTCATTTTTTAAAATGAATGTATTACCACGAAACTTTGGATCCTTCAAACTCTGCACACTGGCATTGATAACTGCTCCGATAATTAAAATCTTTGCGATGAGAATAAACCAAAACATCATGACCACAACGATAATGGAACTGAAAAATCGAACATCGACTAGATGGTTGACATAGTTATTGAAATAGACAGAAAAAATATTCAAAAGAAAGACAAGAGTCAGTAAAACAAAGATACTACCAGGAAAAACGTAGCGAATACGAGGGACTCTGACATTTGGAAGGAAATAGTAGAGCATGACCAAGATGGTAAAGAGCAAGGCATAAATCAAAGGGCCTGTAAAGTCCTGTAGATAATCAAAGAAAGGACTGTCTGATTGCCAGTAAGTTTTGACTAGGTTGAGCAACATACGTCCAAACATACTCAAAAATAAGGCTAGGGCAAAAAGAATTTGCAAGCCAAAGCTGACGAGTAAACTCATCAATTGATGGGAGATAATTCCTCGGCTCTTGGCCACTCCATAGGCCTTATTAAAAGCTTTTTGGAGGAAATCCATCGATTTCGAGAAGGTCCAGAGGGCAGACAAGACTGCAAAACTCAGCAAACCAGTCGATGGTTGAGTCAGGACTTCTCGGGCAATCTTTGCGACCACATCATAGACTGTATCTGGTACAAATTCCTTGATAGTGAGCAAAAAATTTGAAATCGGAATCTGAAAATAGGGCAAAATATTGACCACTATCATCAGCAAGGGGAAGATTGAAATCAACCAATAGTAGGCAACCGCAACACTGGTCAACTCGCTATCAGATGCTTGATAATAATGCAAAAAAGCTTTTAACAAGGGCCGTTCCATCAGCTCTTTCCACCACTTTTTCATGTTGCGATCCTCCTAATACAAGTTGATTTTCTAAACTAATTTCTTCTGACTAATTCCATCATATCATAGGGTAGGGTATTTGCGGCTTCTTTTAGAGAATAATTCTCAAGATTATTGACATTTTGCCGTAATTTTTTGGCATACTTGGTCGTAATCAATTTCTTCTCTTCGTATTCAAAGATTAACTTACGTTCTAGGTAGTAACCTCTTAGCATTTCATCGATATTATTTGGTTTAATACGATTGATAACACGTTCGACAAAGGCACCACTTCCGATAATAGCTGTTTCACGCAAGCGAGACTCCTGCATAAAACTAATCAGACTACTCTTGTAGATTCCTTTTAGGTTTTCCAAACTTTCGATAATCAACTCCGTATTCTCCAGATAGAGTTCGGATATTTGATCATAGTCAATAGCTCGAAGTCGACGTTGCTCCTTGTCATTCCAACTCCGGAAGGTCTGGCCAAAGGTCAGCAATTCATGCAGGACAAAACGCAAGATACGGAGCGATACAAGGAAGTAATATGTTAGGCGGGAAGCCACCTTTCGATTGATGCTCTGCTCCATATTTTTCAGATAGCGTTGGTAAACTTGATAACCACGCTCACCGATTTTCCCTTCCTCGTAAGCCTGCTCCAAACCATCGCTTTCGATACTCAAGATGAGGAGTTTTAAAGCCTCCCAGTCCTCTTGGGCACTCTTGTTTTCTTGACTAAGGATTAGGTTTTCAATTCGTCCGTGATAATTATCAATAGCCGCATAAAGGGGGAGTTTGTTCTTATGCCCTTCCAGTTCTTTTTCTAATTCTGCTGTGACCTCATTTAAAATCGCAATGTGCATGAGGTAATCTTTGGTTTCCTCTTGCTCCTCGGAAAGATGGGGAAGAACTAAGAGACCTGTTAAAAAGCTTAATAGTGTGACACCTGCTACTAGAAAAAGTAAGAGGGGATACTCCTGCTCTAGATTGCTTGGTATGAGAAGTATGGTTGCAATAGAGACCGTTCCTTTTACACCAGAGAAGGTCAAAAGGAGCATATCCTTCATGTAATTACGAAGATTTTTCTTGAGGCGTCGTGTTCTCCAAACATAGAAGCCATAAATCATAACAAAGCGAATTGCAAAAAGTAAGAATGTCAGCAAAACTACCGATACTAATAGTAGTAAGGGGTTATAAAGGGGATTAGTCAGGATAGGTTCTGCTATCATTTCCAATTCCATCCCCAAGATGACAAAGACAGATCCATTGAGCATAAAGGTCACGGTATGCCAAACAGTATCTGTAACAGTATCTACCTGAGCTTCGAGGAGTGTAATTTTCTTGAAACGACTGGCCTTCAAAATGCCTGCAACTACGACTGCGATAATCCCTGAAACATGGATTTCTTCAGCGATAAAGAAGGTCATGAGAGGCAAACTCAGTTCAAGCAAGAGTTCACTCGCTATATCAGTCGCTCGCACACTCAGTAAAAAGCTATGCAAGAAACGATTGACCATAGCCGTCACAAAACCGACTACAAAACCACCAAGGATAGAAAGTGCTAGGGAAGTCCCAGCTTGGCTGAGAGAAAAAGTTCCTGTTGTCCAAGCAGCAAGAGCCATCTGAAAGGCAACCAAACCAGAAGCGTCATTTAAAAGGCCTTCTCCTTTTAGGATATTGGAAACC
This sequence comes from Streptococcus oralis subsp. dentisani, assembly GCF_002096615.1. Taxonomy (GTDB): domain Bacteria; phylum Bacillota; class Bacilli; order Lactobacillales; family Streptococcaceae; genus Streptococcus; species Streptococcus oralis_U. The sequence continues at coordinate 147,360 of NZ_NCUX01000033.1, read as the reverse complement.
CGTTTGGGAAAACGAAAACGTTCAGAAAGAGAAGCAAAGGCTACCAGATCCGTCGGACCAAGCGCTGCCCCAACAGCCAAACAGGCAGCCAAGGGAAGACTGAGCCAAAGGAAATGAGCCGAGGCTCCCAAACTCAAGGTAGAGATGAAAATTACTGGAAAGATTAAGTAGACAATGATGCGCCAGTGTTTCAAAACAGAAGTAATATCGGCTTCTTCTGCCTCTCGGAAAAGTAAGGGGCCAATAACCATGGCAAGAAACAGCTCTGTATTGAGATGAAAGTCAGTATTGGGCAAAAAGAGACCAATGCCAAGTCCCAAAAGGATTTGTACTAAGGGGAGGGGTAAAAAAGGCAAAAGTTTATTGGTCGTAGTTGAAACGATTAAGACTAATAAAAATAGAATCAGGTAAATTAGTAGTGTCATCTAGACCCTCCTTAGTCTTTTTTACAACAAAATTCAAACATCTCCTTCTGCTCTTGGATTTTCTGATCAATCTTGGAACAGTCTTTGTGCTCTATTTTTTTCTGGCACCTTTCCATTTCGAGAGCCACTAACTTTTTCTTGATTTTGAGCATTTTCTTGCTCATATGTGCTTCGTCGAGCACCCCGACTGCTCTCTCGTGATGCGTTGACTCGACAAAATTTTGGCGCATAGCCTCTAATTTCTCACGTAGGTATTGTTTATCCATGTCTATATCTTTCTAATTTCTCAATCATAACTAAAAACGGTGGATTGTTGACTTGATTGAGTGTCCGATAAATGGCTGCTGTATACTCTTGTTGGTTCAACTGGCTAACAAAATCCAACACAGCATCCCTCTCGGTATCTCCTCCTTCATGGCCATAGTAGATCATAATGGCAATCCGTCCCCCTTTGACAAGCAAATAACAAAGTTTCTCTAAAGCTTCAATAGTAGTCTGAGGTCTGGTGATGACGGATTTGTCAGCAGAAGGCAAATAACCAAGATTAAAAATCCCTGCCTTAGCTTCTGTCACAAACTGGTCAAGCGTCTCATGCCCTTGCAAAATCAGCTGAACATTCTCTAAACCTGCCTCATTTAAACGGTCTTGGGTTTTCTCCAAAGCTTGTTCTTGGATATCAAAGGCATAGACTTGCTTGGCTAGCTTGGCTAAAAAAAGCGTATCGTGACCATTGCCCATGGTCGCATCCACTACAATATCCTCTTTTGTCACGACTTCCGCCAAAAAATCATGCGCCATCTCAAGTGGTCTCTTCATTTTTAAACTCCTGTTTTACAGCCTTGCATCCTTGCACACTTCCACGACGTCTCATTTCAGTTTCAATAGCATTTAGCACTTCCCATTTATTGAGGCTCCACATGGGACCTATCAACATGTCTCTAGGTGCATCTCCCGTGATTCGATGGATGACGATATGCTTGGGAATGATTTCCAACTGGTCACAGATAACCTTGACATACTCATCCTGACTCATCAGTTGCAAGCGTCCTTCGTGGTAATCTCGCTGCATACGCGTATTGGTCATGAGATGGAGCAAGTGCAGCTTAATTCCTTGAATATCATTATCCGTAACACAGCGACGGACATTTTCAATCATCATCTCATGAGTCTCACCGGGCAAACCATTGATCAAATGGGAAACAATCTCAATCTTGGGATATTTCCTCAAGCGTTTTACTGTTTCAACATACAATTCATAAGAATGAGCACGGTTAATCAAGTCAGATGTTGCTTCAAAGGTGGTCTGTAAGCCCAATTCTACCGTCACATGCATGCGTTCCGATAACTCAGCCAAATATTCGATGGTTTCATCGGGTAAACAGTCTGGCCGTGTTCCGATATTGATTCCTACTACACCTGGCTCGTTGATAGCCTGCTCGTAACGCTCCCGAATCACTTCCACCTTTTCATGGGTGTTGGTAAAGTTTTGGAAATAAACTAGATACTTTTTAACATCTGGCCATTTGCGGTGCATAAAGTCAATTTCCTTATAAAATTGCTCACGGATAGGGGCATCCGGTGCCACGATGGCATCTCCAGAACCTGAAACCGTACAAAAAGTACACCCCCCATGAGCCACAGTTCCATCCCGATTGGGACAGTCAAACCCTGCATCAATAGGAACTTTGAAAGTCTTTTCTCCAAAAAGTTTTCGATAATAATCATTCAAGGTATTATAAGATTTCATAACTTTCATTATAACAAAAAACACCTACAATCTCAAAAGCTTGACTTTCCTACAAATTCCCTTGTTTCCCATTTCCTTTAGCGTTTTTTTATGATACAATATGGATATGATTTTAATGAAAATAGCAGCTACTTTATTGTTGGTATTAACCCTCGTGGTCTCCATCATTGTAACAAAACTTTTTAAACTGAAAAAACTAGGATTGAACTTTGCAGATTTAGCTTTTCCACTTTTGGTATTTGAGTATTATCTGATCACTGCTAAAGCCTTTACCCACAACTTTCTGCCACGACTTGGTGTTGCACTTTCTCTCCTAGCAATCCTCCTTGTAGTCTTTTTCCTACTCAAAAAACGAAGTTTTTATTACCCTAAATTTATCAAATTCTTCTGGAGAGCAGGTTTTCTCCTGACCTTAGTCCTCTATATCGCTATGATTGTAGAATTAATGATGCTCACACCCCAATAAATCCCTAGAACAACTGATTCTAGGGATTTTAATTTATGGAAATTAAGTGTCAGCTAACCCAGACACTTAACAAAGAGCCAGCATTTCTTTTATTTATAAATCTATTTTATTAAGATCGTTTAAATTTTCCTCGTAGGCGGTCTGCTTGAGGTTTCCCAATAACCTTATCCAATAGGTGAGTGCCAAGACTCATTAAACCATAGAGTCCTCCCCCGAGACCTCCGATGAGGGCTACATAAAGGAAACTCCACAAACGTCCCGTTGGTTGGAAGAAAAATCCTAAAATCCACTGTAGAAAACCAACTAAGAGAAACATGACCATGGTCAAAATCATAATCAAAATTGTCCGTTTTAAGATAATCTTACGACGTGCACCCGTCACCTGACAAATATCTCGGTACATCAGAACATTTGGAATGATGAGACCAATAGTCGTTGAAATCAAGGGACCATAACTATGGAAAATAGCAATGGTTGGCAATTGCAAGACGATCTTAGCAAAGGAACCATAGACAAAATAAAGAACTGCCTTGCGATTGCGGAACATAGCCTGAAGCATAGGAGACAAGACCATATACAAGCCTAAAATAGTAGACTGTAAAACCGCAAAGACAAACAAGCCCATGGCCAGACTATCTGGCTTGCCATAAAAGACTGTATAGAGAGGCTCACCCACCATGACGACTCCAACTGTTGCTGGTAAGAGAAACATAAAGAGCATAGTCATACTATCTTGAACTAGGCGAGCAGCCGCCTGCAAGTCACCTTTTACATAGTTTTCCGTCAAAAGTGGCAAGCCGACACTCCCAATTGAAACTCCAACAGAGATCAAAATCATGGTGATTTTATTGGGATTGGCAGAGAAATAGGAAAACATGACAACCAAGTCTTCATTGCTGTAGTTGGTAAACCAAGTCATACTGTTGATGAAGGTCATCTGGTCCAAGATTTGGAAGAGCTGGATGGCTGATCCTGTCAGGATAAAGGGAATAGCTTCCTTGATGGTATCAACTAAAAGTCGCTTGCTATTGATTTTATCCCGTGTTTCAAATACTCTTTTGAGCAAACCTTCTTGGGCTAGGAAGTAGATCAAGACTGCAAAACTAGCCACCATCCCCACAAAGGCTGCAAAGGTGGATTGGGTTACTGCTGATAAGTAGTCTCCTGACCCCAACTTCATAATAATAAAGGTCGCCATCAACATCCAGATGACACGGATTACCTGCTCGGCGATTTGACTCATAGCATAAGGCTTAAGGTTGTTCATCCCTTGGAAGAAGCCTCGGATGACACTCATAGACGGGAAAATCAAGACCGCCCAAGCTAAGCTCTGCATGATGGGAATCAAGTCTTTCCCCACACCGGACAGATCTGCCAACCAAGGAGAGAAGAGATACAAGACAAAGGCAAAGACTAGGCCCAAGCCTGTCATAAAGCCTAGGAAACTCCGAATCAAGGCAAAGCTGTGCTCTTCTTCTCGCATGGTATTGTACTTGGCTACTTGTTTGGCGACTGCAACTGGGATACCTGCTGTTGAAATCAGCAAGAACCAAGCATAAATATTGTAGCCCATGGTAAAGAGACCATTGGCTTTGGCTGCATAGGTCCCCATCCAGATATACCAGGGAATAATATAGATAGCACCAAGCAGGCGACTAATAAAGTTACTAGCTGTTAGCCAAGCAGTCCCTCGCAACATCTGGGCTTGCTGGTGATTGTTTTCGTTAGACATAGCTTCCTCATTCAATTTTGATAACTAGGACAAAGTTCCTTATCTTCCATTATAAACTTTTCCTTGTTACTTGTAAAATTCGGGCTTGAAGTTTATAATAGAAAGTATGATTAAGATTGAAAATGTATTAGATGTTTTAAAGAAAGATGGCCTTTTTCGCGAGATTATCGACCAAGGACACTACCACTACAACTACAGTAAAGTTGTTTTTGACAGCATCAGTTACGACAGCCGGAAAGTAAAAGAGGGCACTCTTTTTTTTGCAAAAGGTGCTGCCTTTAAAAAAGAATACCTTCTTTCTGCTATAACTCAGGGATTAGCCTGGTATGTAGCTGAAAAGGACTATGAAGTCGGTATCCCTGTTATTGTCGTGAGCGATATTAAGAAAGCCATGAGTTTGATTGCTATGGAATTTTACGATAATCCCCAAGAAAAACTCAAAATTATCGCCTTCACTGGAACCAAGGGTAAGACAACAGCGGCCTATTTTGCCTATAACATCTTGGCTCAACACCATCGCCCAGCTATGCTGTCTACCATGAATACAACCTTAGATGGTAAGACCTTCTTTAAGTCTGCCCTCACAACTCCTGAAAGTATCGATCTCTTTGATATGATGGCTCAGGCTGTGCAAAATGGGCGTACTCATCTTATCATGGAAGTCTCTAGTCAAGCCTATCTGGTCAAACGCGTCTATGGTCTGACTTTTGATGTGGGAGTTTTCCTCAATATCAGCCCTGATCATATCGGACCAATTGAACATCCTAGTTTTGAAGATTACTTCTACCACAAACGTCTCTTGATGAAAAATAGCCGAGCAGTTGTCATTAATAGCGACATGGACCACTTTTCTGTATTGAAAGAACAAGTGGAACACCAAGAACATGACTTCTATGGCACTCATTCTAGCAACCAAATTGAAAATTCCAAAGCCTTTAGCTTTTCAGCTACAGGTAAACTCGCTGGTGATTATGATATCCAACTCATCGGCCACTTTAACCAAGAAAATGCAGTCGCTGCAGGACTTGCCTGCCTTCGTCTAGGTGCTAGTCTGGAGGATATCAAAAAAGGAATCGCTGCAACCCGCGTTCCTGGACGTATGGAAGTTCTCACTCAAAAAAATGGTGCCAAGGTCTTCATCGACTACGCCCACAATGGCGATAGTCTGAAAAAACTGATTTCTGTTGTTGAAACCCATCAAACTGGAAAAATTGCTCTGGTTCTCGGTTCGACTGGAAACAAGGGTGAAAGTCGTCGCAAAGACTTTGGACTCCTTCTCAATCAACACCCTGAGATTCAAGTCTTTCTCACCGCTGATGATCCAAACTATGAAGATCCAATGGCCATTGCAGAGGAAATCAGCAGCTATATCAGTCATCCTGTTGAAAAGATTGCCGATCGTGAACAAGCTATCAAGGCAGCGATGGCCATCACAAATCAAGAACTTGATGCCGTGATTATTGCAGGTAAGGGAGCTGATTGTTACCAGATCGTCCAAGGAAAGAAAGAAGACTATCCTGGGGACGCAGCCATCGCAGAACGTTATCTATAAAATCAAAAAATCAAGGGAAGCTTTCCCTTGGTTTTTTTAGTCTTCTTTCTTAAATGAGTTTTTAAGCCCTTCAACGGCACCTTCAACAGCACCTTTAGCATCTTCTACAACTTCTTTTGCTTTCGCAACTGTTTTTTCTACAGTGCCTTCTGTTTGCGTTTTGTTATCGCCAGTAACTTTACCAAATCCTTCTTTGATAGCACCTGTTGCTTGATCCAATTTATTTTCAAGTGACATAGCTCTGTCTCCTTTGCTTTTAATACGATAATAGTCATCGCTTACATTCAGTTTATGATTATTCTTTAGCAAAGTCAAACAATCTGCTCAAAATGAAGCAATTAAGGTAAATAGAAAGTCAACCGTTCCTTGTCGAAATCAACTGCCAACTCATACTTCCCTTCTTCGTTTTGCACAACATAGCCCAAGACGACTAGACTCTCAACGAAGATATCACGGCGTTTCTGTATCAGCTGGTCTTTTTTGAGAAACTTCAGTAAAAAAGTCGTCATATACTTGAGGGCATACTCAGGATTGACATCTCCCAAAATGGCATAGAGTTCCTGCTGTTTTTGTGTCAAAGGATATTGATTCTTGACCTTGTAGAAATAGTTAGATAGGGTCATTTTTTTTCTCGAGAAGTCAGTCTTTTCAACTAAAATAGCTGCATTGGTTTGATTGCGCAATTCTGTCTCAAAAGTCTTCTCCAGCAAGGCCTGATAGACTGGACTCTCCTCTCTGATAAAAATTTCTTGGTTAAGGGCCAGACTGTCTATCGATTCTAGAAAAGAGAGATTGAGAAAATAGCGTTTATTTTCCCTTAGGATCAAGCCTGCCTTAATATACTCTTCCATGAGTTTATCAACTGCCACATCTGGAAACTGAGCCTTGATTTCTCGGAGAATAACATCGTCATGATGGTCCAGATAGTCAACCAAATCTATAAAAAATGGCTGTCGAGTCAAACGAGATGGATTAAAAATCTGAATCATGAAGATTCCTTTCTTTACATTCTAAAAGAGGAGATGCTGCTAGTTGACTGGGGTTGGTCCCTGGTTGATTCAGAGGCACAGGAAGTTCGAGTTTCCTGTAATATTCCCTCCAAAAATCACTAATCTCCTGCTCCCCGTCCCCAAATTGCATGGGAATAGTTTCAAAAATCGGTAGGATTTCAGCGATGTACTGAGAGCAGTAAAAACCAGATCCATCTGGATAAAAAGAAGCATTATAGGGAGCTCCAAGATGCTTGCAAGCCTTCTCCTTTACCAAGTCAGCTTCCATCTCTGGATAGGTATAGAGATCGTAGAGATGAGTCGGTTCAAAAAAATCAGCTGGGTCTTGACAGACAACACCTTCTTGCCCACTAGCATGATAGATCAAACCGTCTAAAAAGATGGCTACATGACTATAGTTCCCAGTAGAAGCCTGGATGGCCTGCCCCATATCTGAAAGATCCTTCACAAAAATCAAGTCACCATTTTCTAACATCTTTCTCTCCTAGAAAAAAAGGAGCCGAAACCCCTTTAGCTAAATGGAAAACATCGTTTTCTATTTTGAAATAACACCCAAAATCTTAAGCATTAAAGCTCTCAGTCAACTGTGGCACCACTTGTTTCTTACGTGAAACAGCACCTGGAAGGAAAGCGTGGTTGTTTTCAAGTTTGAAGTTGAAGGCAGCTTCCACCTTGTCCATATTTGATCCAAGAGCCAAAATTTCTGAGTTTGAGTTCACAATATCAGTAATCATCAAGACAAAGTCAGAGTAGCCATTTGCTGCGTTAGCAGCTTGCATTGCTGCTTCGATTTCTGCTTGACGTTCCAAGACTTCAGCAATATCAACTGTGTTTACTTGGGCAACACGAACTTTGTTTCCATTGAGTTCAAAAGTCTTAGCATCGATATCAATCAATTCTTCAGCAGATTTGCTTGCCAAGTTTGTACCAGCCTTCAACATAGCAAGACCGTATTCTTCCAAGTTCACACCAGCCAAGTCAGCCAATTCAGGAGCGATGACTTTATCAGATGGGTGAGTTGTTGGTGATTTCAAAAGAAGGGTATCTGAAATCAAACCTGAAAGCATCAAACCAGCAATCTCTTTAGGAACTGCTACACCGTGTTCTTTGAACATGCGGTAAACGATAGATGAAGCTGATCCAACTGGCTCCAAACGCATGTAGAGTGGGCTTGCAGTTTCAAAATTAGCCACACGGTGATGATCCACTACTCCGTAAACTTCTACTTCAGCGATATCTGACACTGACTGTTGGAATTCATTGTGGTCAGTCAAGATAACTTGTTCTGCACCTTCTGCTTTAGCTGATGTGATAACACGCGGTGCTTTCACACCAAAATAGTTCAAAACGAAGGCTGTTTCTTCGTTTGGAGTACCGAGAGCAACTGCTTCTGTGTCCAATCCATAAGCTTCTTTTGCAAGATAGGCAAAGGCTACAGATGACCCGATGGCATCTGAGTCTGGATTTTGGTGACCAAATACTAGAATCTTAGACATGATAATACCTCTTTAAATTTATTCATCTTATTTTAGCACTTTTTTCCTTTTTTTACAAAAGTAAGAGGAGTCAAAGGACTTCTCATTAGATATCAATATGATTGACTAGATTTTTCTCTTGATTTTCGGATAAAAATCGTTCTTTCTGTGGACGTTTCTTGCGTTTGAGGAGAGCTTCTGCAGACATGGCTTCTTCCTTACTGGCAAAACCCTGAGTATAGATGAGTTTGACTGGCAAGCGAGCTCGTGTATATTTGGCTCCCTTCCCACTATTGTGGACAGCGAGGCGTCTTCTCACGTCAGTCGTATAACCGGTATAATAGGAACCATCACGACACTCCAGCACATACATATAAGCCTTATAATCCATAATAAATCTCTTGAATTTCTGGCGTATAAGAACCATCATCATTGTGAACAATGAGTGGTGGCAAGACCTTAAAGCCACTCGTTGACCCATCCTTGATAGCTTCGATTAAGAGCATATTGGCCTCCTTCTCTCGTTTAGGATAGACAAATTGCAGGCGCTTAGGTGCCAAATTGTGGCGTTTGAGCATGTCTAGGATATCCAAGAGCCGATCTGGACGATGAACCATGGCCAAACGGCCATTGGATTTGAGAATACTCTGAGCACTTCGACAAATTTCTTCTAGGTTAGTTGCAATTTCGTGTCTTGCTAGGAGGTAGTGTTCACTCTCGTTGAGATTGGAATGTGGATCCACCTTGAAATAAGGTGGATTGCACAAAATCATATCCACCTTACTTCCTTGGATGTGAGCAGGCATATTTTTCAAATCATCGCAGATGACCCGCATCTGCTCTTCCAAGCCATTCAATCGAACCGAACGCTCTGCCATATCCGCCAAGCGCTCCTGAATTTCTACAGAGAGAATTTTTGCCTTGGTACGACTACTTGCAAAAAGTCCAACTGCACCATTTCCAGCACAAAAGTCCACAATTAAGCCATTTTTAGGAAAGCGAGGAAAGCGCGACAAGAGAACACTATCCACCGAATAGCTAAACACCTCTCTATTTTGAATGATCTTGATATCTGTCGAAAAGAGCTGGTTGATTCGCTCTCCTGGTTTTAACAATTGTTCTTCCATATATTGATTTTTAAAAATACGAAATCTAATAGACTAGTTTTTCTCTCTCAGATTGTTGAGGGCTTCCTTTGTCCAGATCGGCATCATTCGTCCAAGTGGAGAAAAACCATGCTTGATACGATCATTTGAAAAACGTCTCCGTCTTGGTAGTTGGTGTTTTTCTTCCTCCAGAGTGCGAATAGATAGACTGGCTTTACCTGAAAATTCGTCTAAATCAACAACCTGAACTTGCACTTCTTCACCAATTTTCAAAACTTCATAGATATTTTCGATAAATCCCGTTCGAATCTCCGAGATGTGAATCAACCCAATCACCCCTGTCTCTAACTCAACAAAGGCACCATAGGGCTGGATTCCTGTAATACGCCCCTTTAGCTTATCACCGATCTTCATCTTAATCCTCAATTTCAATCGTTTCAATTACTACATCTTCAACTGGTTTGTCCATAGCGCCTGTCTCAACAGCTGCAATTGCATCCAAAACTTCATAAGAAGCTTCATCTGCAAGTTGACCGAAAACTGTGTGACGGCGGTCTAGGTGAGGAGTTCCACCTTGTTCAGCATAGATCTCAGCGATTGGTTCAGGCCAACCACCACGCGCAATCTCTTTCTTAGAGTAGGGCAAGTGTTGGTTTTGCACGATAAAGAACTGACTGCCATTGGTATTTGGACCAGCATTGGCCATAGAAAGAGCCCCACGAACATTATAAAGTTCTTCTGAAAATTCATCTTCAAAAGCATCTCCATAGATAGATTCTCCACCCATACCAGTACCAGTTGGATCTCCACCTTGGATCATAAAGTCCTTGATAATGCGATGGAAAATCACACCATCATAGTAACCATCTTTTGAAAGAGCGACAAAGTTTGCTACTGTTTTGGGAGCCTGTTCAGGGAAAAGCTTGATACGCAAGTCTCCGTGATTTGTCTTAATAGTCGCCAACGGACCTTCTACTGTTTCAATTTCTACTTGTGGAAAATGCAATTCTTTTTCTACCATACCAAATCCTTCTAAGGCATCAAAAATGCCATCTTCTTCTACTGTTTTTGTAATATAATCTGCTTTTTCTTTGATCTTTTCGTGGGAAACTCCCATAGCAATACTGATTCCAGCATAATCAAAGAGTTCTAAGTCGTTAAGACCATCTCCAAAGACCATGACATTCTCTGGTTTCAAGCCTAGATGTTCCACAACCTTGGCTACACCAGTTGCTTTGGATCCTGAAATCGGCACGATATCAGATGAATGTTCATGCCAACGCACCATGCGAAGTTTATCTGATAAGGACTCTGGTAAGTGCAAGCTATCTCCTTTATCTTCAAAGGTCCACATCTGATAAATATCTACTTTTTCATGGAAGTCAGGATCAACATCCAAGTTTGGATAAATCGGATCAATAGCCTCACTGATCAGTTCTGTTCGAGTGGAAAGTTTGGCAGCATGACTACCAACCAAGCCGTACTCAATCCCCTCTCGCTTGGTCCAAGAAATGTACTCTTCTACATCTGACTTCTCAATCTGATGTTGATAAATGACCTGACCTTTTTTATCTTCTATATAAGCCCCATTCAGGGTTACAAAAAAGTCAGGCTTGAGTTCACGAATCTCTGGAACAACTCCAAAAATGCCACGCCCAGAAGCAATTCCTGTCAAAATCCCTTTTTCACGCAACTGTTTAAAGACAGTGGGAATTGTAGCTGGAATAAAACCTGTCTTTGACGTACGCAAGGTATCATCAATATCAAAAAAGACGATTTTAATCTTCTTTGCCTTGTATTTTAATTTTGCATCCATCTCTCTACCTCTTTTTTATCACTCTTTCCATTATACCATAAAGTAAAGAAATCCCATATCTTCAAAAAATTCGCTATCCCTTATTCAAATTCCTTGGATAAGTACAAAACTAAATCATCATTATTTTGAATAGTGACATTCATTTCCAACGGTTGGTTTCGATACCAAACTCCCGAACCATCTGGAATATAGCCTCGTTTCATGTACAATCTCTGAGCAGCTCCATAACCTGAATGGAGCCCAACACCAAGCGTCACCTTATTCGATATAAGCTTAACTCGTTTTTCTGCTTCTTCCAGCAAGAGATTTCCAATACCTTGATTTTGAAAGGGCTCAAAGACATTGAAATCTGAGAGTTCTGGATAGATTTCTGCAAAAGGTCCCTGCTTAGCGCAGGGCAAAATTGTGATATAACCCGCTAAAGCACCCTCAACCTCTGCAACTAAGACTTCTCTCTCCCCACATTCTTGTTCAAGAAAATATCTAGCCAAAATTTCTTCTCTACCCGGCCAACCTTGATTGATAAAACCTTGGGATAGATCTTTAATGTCAGATTCTTGCATTTCTCTAATTGAACATATTGTCTTCATAAGCTGATCCTTTAAAGTTTTCTCCTACCATTATAGCATGAGAATGAAGATAAAAAGAAAAAGAACTAGCTGGCTAAAATTAAAATTCTACTAGGTCAAAAAGTAGCTGTTTCTAACAGATACCTGAAAAAAGACCCATAAGGGCCTTAATTCGCTTTCTTATTTCCACGCTCATGAAAAAGAGGTCCCCCGGATCTCAACTCGCTCTCTCATTTCAAGGCTCGTGAAAAAAAGACCCACCCGGGTCTTAATTCGCTTTCTTATTTTCCAGCTCATGAAAAAGAGGGCCACCCGGACCCCAACTCGCTCTCTCATTTCAAGGCTCGTGAAAAAAAGACCCGTTGGGATCTTTTCTTTAATCTTCGTTTACGAAAGGCATCAAAGCCATTACGCGAGCGCGTTTGATAGCTGTTGTTACTTTACGTTGGTTCTTCGCTGAAGTTCCTGTTACACGACGAGGAAGGATTTTCCCACGTTCTGAAACGAAACGGCTAAGAAGCTCAGTATCTTTGTAATCAACATATTCAATTTTGTTTGCTGCGATGTAATCAACTTTTTTACGGCGTTTGAATCCGCCACGACGTTGTTGAGCCATGTTTTTTCTCCTTTATAGTTTTAATTGTCCATTAGAATGGTAAATCATCATCTGAAATATCCAAAGGATTGGTTGCTCCAAATGGATTTTCATCACGTGAAAAGTCTGGTACTGATTGTGTAGGTGCTGTATAACTAGCAGTTGGTGCAGAATAAGCTCCACCTGTATGTCCTTCACGCACACTACGGCTTTCCAACATTTGGAAATTGTCAGCCACGACTTCTGTTACGTAGACACGTTGTCCTTGCTGGTTATCGTAACTACGAGTCTGGATACGACCTGTGATCCCGATAAGAGAGCCTTTTTTAGCCCAGTTAGCAAGATTTTCAGCCTGTTGGCGCCACATAACGACATTGATAAAATCAGCCTCACGTTCGCCGTTTTGACTCTTGAATGTACGGTTTACTGCAAGAGTAAAAGTCGCAACTGCTACATTTGATGGGGTATAACGCAACTCAGCATCGCGTGTCATACGCCCTACAAGTACAACATTGTTAATCATAATTTACCTTCTTACGCGTCAAGTTTGACGATCATGTGACGAAGAATGTCAGCGTTGATTTTTGAAAGACGGTCAAACTCTTTAAGAGCTGCGTCGTCGTTTGCTTCAACGTTAACGATGTGGTAAAGTCCTTCACGGAAATCTTGGATTTCGTATGCAAGACGACGTTTTTCCCATGATTTTGATTCAACAACAGTTGCACCGTTGTCAGTCAAGATAGAGTCAAAACGTGCTACCAAAGCGTTTTTCGCTTCTTCTTCAATGTTTGGACGAATGATATAAAGAATTTCGTATTTAGCCATTGATATGTTCCTCCTTTTGGTCTAATGACCCCTAGTCCTTGCAAGGGGTAAGTGAGGTTTGCTCACAATTAACTATTATACTAGAAAAGCTAGTAGATGGCAAGAGAAAAAAGATAAAAGTGAAAAATAACTCTATTTCTTAGAAATAACATTCTCTTTTAGTTCCAAAAATCCGGCCATCTCTTTCAAAATGAAAAATAGCAAAAAGCTGGCTAGTACTAAAATGAACCCTAAGTAAAGAAAGGCTACTAAAAATCCTAGATAGTCAATCAACCACCCCGTCAGAGGAAAAATGACGATCATACTCAGACTGAACATCATAGAGTAGACACTTAGCATGGTTGCCCGTACCTCACTTGGGAGTCGCTTTTGTAAATCGTTGTCAAAAATCGGTTGAAAGAGAGCATATAAGGCGTTACTAATCAAATAAACTAAAATATAAATCAGTGGCGTACCAAAGTAGGACAGCAAATAAGTTCCTCCCGTCAAGAGGACAAGAATTGGAAAAAGTTTTAAGGCTGAATACCTCTTTCCAATCTTACTTGCTAGATAAACTGCCCAGATATTCAAAGCACTGCCCATCAGCATGACCATCGAAATCTGCCATCCTTCTAGGTCAGGCAGTTGATTTTGATAGTAAAAATAAAACATACACATCAGTGTTCCGATGATTTGGGACAGAATCATCCAACCAAAAAGACTGGGATTTCTCTGCAACTCCTCTTTGACAGTCAACATAATCTTTTTCATCGTTAAACGCTCAGATTTTTGCGCTTTAACACTAGGCTCTTTTAGCATCCAAGTTAGGAAAAGAACGATAATAGAAGTAGCAATCATGATATAGTAGGTCAAGTGTAATTGACCATGAACAAAAAATCCTGCTAAAACGGTTCCCAAAGACCGAGTACCTTCTGCGACTCCTGACATAAAACTTGAGATAGATAAGTAGCGCTCTTTTAATCCAGCCTCCACGGCTGAATCATAAACCATGGCTGCACTCGTCCCCGAATCAAAATTATAAGACAAGGCACTCACCACCATAGCAAGTGCATAAATCCAAAAATTACCTTGCCCTAGTAACATGAGAATAGACGACGCAATCCCAGCTATTCGACTTAAATACAGATTGGTTTTATAGGAATAGCGGTCAGCTAACATTCCAGAGGGAATTTCACAGATGACACTGGTGGCATGAAACATACTTTCCAATAAGCCAATCTGCCAAAGCGACATCCCATTTTGACTGAGGAATAGAATCCAAAAGCTGGTAATGCCCAGAAAGGCAAAAAATTCCACACCAGCCATGAGACCGATATTCTTCCGATAATTTCGTTTAAACATAATTTCTCCTTTAACAAGTGTATTTGTATCTTTGTGTTTGTCACTTGTTAAGCTTTACTTTACATGTTCCTCACCTCTTCCTTCTTCTACTTTGAAAAAACGCCCTGAGGGCGTTTTGATTTAATTTACGGTTTGATACGGTGTAACATACGTGGGAATGGAATAGCTTCACGGATGTGTTTTGTTCCTGCTGCGAAGGTTACCATACGCTCGATACCGATACCAAATCCACCATGTGGTACTGTACCATATTTACGAAGGTCAAGGTAGAATTCATACTCTGTACGATCCATACCAAGTTCTTCCATCTTAGCGACAAGGGCATCGTAGTCTTCCTCACGCATAGAACCACCGATGATTTCTCCATACCCTTCTGGTGCCAGCAAGTCTGCACAAAGCACGCGCTCTGGATTTCCAGGAACTGGTTTCATGTAGAAGGCCTTGATAGCTGCTGGGTAGTTCATGACAAATGTTGGCACACCAAAGTGGTTCGAAATCCAAGTTTCGTGTGGTGAACCAAAGTCATCTCCATGCTCTAAATGCTCGTAGTCAGCATCTTCGTCGTTTTCATGCTCTTGCAAGAGGTCAATAGCTTGATCGTAAGTAATACGTTTGAACGACTCTGCAATGTAGCGTTTCAAAAGATCTGTATCACGTTCCAAGGTTTCCAAGGCTTGAGGCGCACGGTCAAGTACACCTTGAAGAAGGGCTTTTACGTAAGCTTCTTGCAAGTCAAGTGACTCATCGTGTGTCAAGTATGAGTACTCCGCATCCATCATCCAGAACTCAGTCAAGTGACGGCGCGTTTTTGATTTTTCAGCACGGAATACTGGACCAAAGTCAAAGACACGACCAAGGGCCATAGCACCCGCTTCAAGATAAAGCTGACCTGATTGGCTCAAGTAGGCTGGTGTTCCAAAGTAGTCTGTTTCAAAGAGTTCTGTTGAATCTTCTGCCGCATTTCCTGAAAGAATTGGGCTATCAAACTTCATGAAACCGTTCTTGTCGAAGAACTCATAAGTTGCATAGATGATAGCGTTACGAATTTGCATCACAGCCACCTGCTTACGAGAACGGAGCCACAAGTGACGGTTGTCCATCAAGAAGTCTGTCCCGTGTTCTTTTGGAGTGATTGGGTAGTCTTGAGATTCACCGATCACTTCGATGTCTGTGATATCGAGTTCATAGCCAAACTTAGAACGTTCGTCTTCTTTGACAATCCCTGTCACATAAACAGAAGTTTCTTGGCTCAAGCGTTTGATGACATCAAACTTCTCTAGCCCCACTTCCTCACCGAACTTTTCAATAAAGTTTGGTTTAAATGCTACACCTTGGAAGAAGGCTGTTCCATCACGCAATTGCAAGAAGGCAATTTTTCCTTTTCCTGATTTGTTGGCAACCCAGGCCCCGATGGTCACTTCTTGACCAACGTAGTCTTTTACTTCGATAATTGTTACACGTTTTGTCATAATCTATCTTCCTTTTTTCGTTTAACTTGTCCGAAGACATCATTACCCACTATTTTACCATAAATAGACTGCGATAGCTAGGTTCTACTAGAGAAAAATCGCGAGAATTTCGTTACAAAAAATCTTCGCCAAGATGACGAAGACTTTGAGTTTTATTTTTCCATAAATTGATGCAAACGGCGAATCGCTTCTTTCAAGGTGTCCAAGTCAGTTGCATAACTGAGACGAACATTTTCTGGCGCCCCAAATCCCGCTCCTGTAATCAAGGCAAGACCGACTTCCTCAAGAATAGCCGTTGTAAAGTCCGTCACATCGGTATAGCCCTTCATCTCCATGGCTTTTTTTACATTTGGGAAAAGATAGAAAGCTCCTTGGGGCTTGACAACTTCAAATCCTGGCACTTGGCACAAGAGAGGATAAATGGTATTCAAACGTTCCTCAAATGCTTGGCGCATGGTTTCGACAGAGTCTTGTGGCCCAGTTAGGGCTTCAATGGTAGCATATTGTGATACAGCAGTAAGGTTCGAGGTTGTTTGACCTGTTAGCTTGCTCATAGCAGCGATAATTTCAGGATTTCCTACTGCATAACCTACCCGCCAACCAGTCATGGCATAAGCCTTAGATACACCGTTGATAACAATGGTTTGCTTGCGAATAGCTTCTGACAGACTAGAGATTGGAACAAACTCATTCCCGTTATAAACCAAACGACCATAAATATCATCTGCTAGGATAAGGACATCATGCGCAACAGCCCAATTTCCGATAGCCATGAGTTCCTCACGAGAGTAAATCATACCAGTCGGATTCGATGGCGAATTGAGAACCAAGACCTTGGTCTTATCTGTTCGGGCTGCTTCTAGCTGCTCGACTGTTACCTTAAAGTGATTGTCTTCCTTGGCCTGGACAAAGACTGGCACACCTTCTGCCATCTTGACCTGGTCTCCATAGCTGACCCAGTATGGTGTAGGAATGATGACCTCATCACCTGGATTGACCACGGCCATAAAAAAGGTATAGAGAGAGAACTTAGCACCAGTGGCAAAGGTAACCTCGTTAGCCGCTACGGAATACCCATAGTGGCGTTCAAAATAGGTATTAACCGCCGCTTTTAACTCTGGTAGGCCTGAAGCAACCGTATAAAAGGAAGCTCGTCCATCTCGAATCGCTTCCACCGCTGCATTCTGAATATTTTCAGGAGTATGAAAATCAGGCTGTCCCAAGGTTAAAAAAAGAACATCCTTTCCTTGAGCTTTTAATGCCTTGGCTCTTGCATCACTAGCTAGAGTGACGCTTTCTTCCATTTCTAGTACACGTTTGGATAGTTTCATATGTCCTCCTTATTGGATCACTGCTCCTGTTTCAAAGTCGACCAGATAGTACTGGTTTCCTGACTTGACTTCCCAAATCGGCTTGTCCTGATAACGACCAAAGGTGACTTTGTCAATGTCGCTAGCTCCTTTTTCCCTCGAAATCGTCGCTGCCTTGTCTTGAGAAATCCCCTTATCAAGCTGATAAACATAAATCTTATGGTCATTCTTTTCAATCAGTACGGCAATGGCCTCTTGCTTTTTATTATGCCCCAGAACGCTGTAATAGCCCTCTAGACCATTGTAGAAATCAACCTGATCTGCCTTTTCCAATTCTGCATACTGCTTGGCTAGTTTTTCTCCCTCAACTCTAGCATCTTGATAGGGTTTCATGCTGAGTGATATCAGATAAAGAAAGGAAGTGGTCATGACTAGTACTACCAGAGCAATGCCGATTCCGTATTGTATAAGTAGCTTGTTTTTTGCTTTTTTCTGTCTTAGTTTCACTCGTCTATTTTACCATCTCTCCTCCTTTATTACAAGTGAAGACAGAAACATTCTAAGAATCTTTCCCTATAAAATATCAGTTCTTGTTTTTATCTCTCATTATTGATAAAATAGCCTTATGAAACAACATTTAAAAGAGAAAATTTCCGATAATCAATTAGATTTAAAAACAGCTATCGTCCTCAATAAGGCCATACGAACTTTTAAACCATATGAAGCCAAGGCTGCCAAAGAACACGGGCTAACACCCACTCAATTTTCAGTTTTGGAAACCCTCTACAGCAAAGGGGAACTGCGCATTCAGGATTTGATTGAAAAAATGCTAGCCACTTCTGGAAACATGACTGTTGTCATTCGAAATATGGTTCGAGATGGGTGGATTTCTAGAACTTGCGACCCCAAGGATCGTCGCTCTTTTTTCCTGAAATTAACACCTGCAGGACGCAGAAAAATCGAAGAGATTCTTCCTGACCATATCGATTCTATCGTAGAAGCACTCAGCATCTTGGAAGATGGCGAAAAGGAAGACTTAATTCGGATTTTAAAAAAATTTAAAAATTTGTGAGCATATTTATTGCTAATTAGTATCATTTGTTGTAACATAGATGGTAACAGAAGAGTTCGCTCTTTGAATTTTAAACTAAAGGAGACATATCATGTCTAAAAAAGTACTATTTATCGTCGGTTCACTTCGCCAAGGTTCTTTCAACCACCAAATGGCCCTCGAAGCTGAAAAAGCACTTGCTGGAAAAGCAGAAGTTAGCTATCTTGATTACTCAGCTGTTCCTCTCTTCAGCCAAGATCTTGAAGTTCCAACTCATCCAGCTGTAGCTGCTGCTCGTGAAGCAGTCCTTGCTGCGGATGCCATCTGGGTCTTCTCTCCCGTCTACAACTTCTCTATCCCTGGAACAGTAAAGAACTTGCTTGACTGGCTCTCTCGTGCCCTTGACTTGACAGATACACGTGGTGCTTCTGCCCTCCAAGACAAGTTTGTTACTGTCTCATCTGTAGCCAATGCCGGTCACGATCAACTCTTTGCCATTTACAAAGATCTCTTGCCATTTATCCGTACACAAGTCGTTGGTGACTTTACAGCTGCTCGTATCAATGACTCTGCTTGGGCAGACGGAAAATTGGTGTTAGAAGAAGCAACTGCTTCATCACTTGCAAAACAAGCGGACGACCTTCTTGCAGCCATCAACTAATCAAACAAAAACCAGCTCATTCGAGCTGGTTTTATGCTTGTTTCACAAAGACGAGTTCTGATTCACTTGATAAATCAGGTCGGTAGTCAAAGCCGGCAAAGCGGAGCTTGCGAGCTTGTTCGACTGTATGGACTTGCCCCTCTATCAAGGCGGTCAAAAAGGCGCCACGGGCTTTTTTTGAAATAGTTGAGTGGATTTTCAGCTGACCTGCCTTGTCCTCCATAAATTTGAAGGTCACCATCTTTTCTCTAATTTCCTTCGAAAATACGGTTTCAAACTCTGATGATAGGAGTGAGAATATCAAGTCCTCATCCTGAAGCGCCTCATCATAGGCTGACTTCCAATGACTCTTTAAAGTCTTACCAGCAACTTTTAACTTCATCAAGAAGTCCAAACGGTGAGGAGCCATGGGCGACAAGGCAGGGACAACACCGTATAAAGCCGAGGTAATCAGGACATGATTCTCAAGATAGGTTTGTTCAGCCTCGGTTAACCCATCTCGTTTGATGTGGCGATACATGAGACCATCAAAAAGTTTCAAGGCTGGATAATTCTTAGCGCTCTGATCTTTTAGAGCTTGAATATGAACGTACTCTTCTTCTGCTTTCTCGGCAGATACCTTATAAAAGCTTTCCAATTCACTAGCTGAGTAGTGCGCCAGTGAGTCAAGGACTGCCTGACTTTCTTCACTCAAGGGGAGCGCTTCGACAAGAGGAAGGTTTGTGTTCATTTCTTTGGCTGTTGGGATTAAAATTTTCATATTGTTAGTGTAGCATATTTTTCAATCACGACCAAGAATTTCATCTGAAAAACCTCGGTTCATACCGAGGTTTCTTTTACTTGACTTTAAATGTTTTGAGATAGTTATCTTTTCCAACTTGACCTTCAAAGGATTGGCCATTTTCGAGGTAAGGAAGGTCATCTGATACCGAAGCCTTGACCTTATATATCTTGCCATCAACTTTAAAGAAGTAGACGGTATCCCCCTTGATGACAGCTGATTTAAGGTCTGAGACGATTCCCTTAATGTTTTCTACCGTTTCATTATCCAGCTCGAGGTCATTTTTATTGGCATATTTGTTAAGGAGTTCATCTACCGTAGTTGCTACGATGACGTTTTGGTACTCCACGGCATCGACCAATGCATACTCCTTGACCAAGCCTGCATTGTCCTTCAAGCCCATGATATAGAGTGGTTTGTCATTGAGATTAACAAGGATAGGGAAGGTAGCCTTGTAGGCCTTCTCCTGAACGGCTCCTTCAGCTGAAGCACGGGCAGATTCTTCGGTTGCTGAAGCTAGATTGTACTTGGTGATTTCACCAGTGCGCATGTTTTCAAGGATAAATCCTAAATTACTTTCGTCAGCATTTGCTGAAGTCACACCCGTGTAGAGATAAATGTCATTTCCGATAGAAAGATAGTTATAGCCCTCTGTCGTTTGGGTAACATTTTTCTTAGAAATCAAGGCATTCCAGAAGCCGTCTTTATACTTGCCGTTGTAGTTGATTTGTTCGATGGTTTCTTCTGCTGGATAGACACGGTCCACCCATTCTGGGACTTCATCCAAGCTGTATTCCTTGGTTTCTCCATTGGTGGCGTCTAAGATAATAACAGATGAAGGACGCGGGACTCCTAGACCAAACTGCTTTTGATAAACGGTTGCTACATAGAAGGGATTGCCTTCATCATCCACCTCAAAGGAGGGCGTTTTAAAAATCTTGGTTGGGTACTTGATCCGAAGATGGCGTTTGACGTCGCGGTTAAAATACTCAGAGTCCGAATACTTCATCGGCGTTTTTAAATCCACCAATTCCGCATTTCCTGTTACCATATCAACCTTGATATACTCACCAATTCCTTTGGACTGATTATTGAACCATTTGATCGGGTCGGCATATTCCAAAGGTGTCACCCGGTAGGGCTTGCCATCAACTGTCAGCTGGGTATAGGTATCTGCTGCTACGTACTGGGAGACCTTATCCGTCAGAGAGCCTAGATAACGGTCACCAATCTTTTCTGCAGTGCTCCGATCTAGGATTGGAACCTTACTGGTATCACTCTTAGGAAAATCTTTAAAGTCCTTCTCTGTGATGGACACCACATTAGCATAATTTTTTGCTTGGAAAAAGCTAGAGGTTACTAGGCTTACCAGACCAGCAAAGGCAAAGATAAGGCCTGCAGCCAGCAACAATCCTACACCTAATTTATTAAAATGAAGCCCTTCTAGATTGAGTTCATTAGCAACCTTGCCATGACGTAGGTGAACTGTCTTGACGAGATTGGTATCCTTTCGTAAACTAAACAAAATTCCCATCACCACCAGATGTACACATAGGAAAAAGATAAATTCCCAACTGGTAAGATTGAAGGGTGGTAAAAAGATATACCAGGTCGTTGCGATAAAAACAAGTTCAAAAAGTATGCGTTTCATCTGATTTCCTCCTAAATAATCCGTCCTTCCAAATGATCCAGTTCATGTTGGCAGATCTGAGCTGGAAAACCCGTCAGCGTAATGGTCTGCTCCTGCCACTTACTATCACGATAGGAAACCGTAATCGTTTCATAACGAGTTGTTGGTCGCACCCCAGTCAAAGACAAACAACCTTCCTCTGTCTCGTAAAGTCCTTTGTAGGTAAGGAGAACTGGATTAAACATGACCATGGGAACCAGACCAAGATTAAAGATAATCACGCGTTTCTGCACCCCAATCATATTAGCCGCTAGACCGACACAGGTCTCGCGATTGGCAAGCAGGGTATCCTGCAGATCTCTAGCCAGATAAAGGTCTTCCTGGCTTGCAGGTTTCGAAACTTGCGACAAAAATAAGACATCTCGGACAATTTTCTTTTCCATTCTCTTTCACTCCTTGCTACTTTACTTTATTATAGCACAAAAGGAAGCGACTTCTAATTCTTTCCCTCAAATGCAAAAAAAGCCATCCGAAGATGACTTTCTTTTTAAATCGCGTTCTTATCAAGACCAAGTTTACGTTGAACAAACTTGACGATTTCGACAATGATAATCATTGAGAAGCTTCCAGCCATGACAATTCCCCATTGTGACAAGTCCAGTTTGGTTACGTGGAAGATTCCTTCAAGCGGTTCTACGACGATCGTTGCCATCAGAAGAATGAAGGATACCAAGATAGACCAGTTGAAAGTCTTAGACTTGAATGGTCCAACTGTCAAGATAGACTGGTAAACAGACTTGACATTGTAGGCATGGAAGAGCTGAATCAAACCGAGTGTTGCAAAGGCCATGGTGAGGGCATCTGCGTGAATAGCTTGGTTGTCTCCTACATGGACTGGATAGGTAAGAGCAAGGCCATAAACGGTCAAGACGAGTGCTCCTTGGAGTACACCTTGATAGATAATGGAACTCATGACCCCACCTGAGAAGAAGCTTGATTTGCGTCCACGTGGTTTGTGGGTCATAACACCTGGCTCAGCTGGTTCAACACCAAGAGCGATAGCTGGGAAGGTATCGGTCACCAAGTTGATCCACAAGAGATGAACTGGCTGTAGAACATCCCAACCAAACAAGGTTGATAGGAAAATGGTCAAAACTTCAGCCGTATTGGCAGAAAGAAGATATTGAATAGTCTTTTGAATGTTTGAGAAGACCTTACGTCCTTCTTCAACTGCGACGATAATAGTCGCAAAGTTATCATCGGCAAGAATCATATCAGAAGCACCCTTAGAAACCTCTGTACCAGTGATTCCCATACCGATACCGATATCGGCTGTTTTCAGAGCTGGTGCATCATTAACACCATCACCTGTCATGGCAACGACCTTACCTTGGTTTTGCCAAGCTTTGACGATACGAACCTTGTGTTCTGGAGATACACGCGCGTAAACAGAGTATTGACCAACTACTTTTTCAAATTCTTCATCTGAAAGTTCGTTGAGCTCCGCACCTGTCAAAACATGGTCTTCTGAATCATTTTCATCGATAATTCCCAAACGTTTGGCAATAGCTTCTGCTGTGTCTTGGTGGTCACCAGTGATCATGATTGGACGGATTCCTGCTTCCTTAGCGACACGAACCGCTTCTGCTGCTTCGGCACGCTCAGGGTCAATCATCCCAATCAATCCAGTAAAGATCAAGTTGTTTTCCAGTTCTTCAGAAGTGAGGTTTTCTGGAATGCTATCAATAATCTTATAAGCACCTGCAAGGACACGCAAGGCTTGGTGAGCCATTTCAGAGTTGTTTGTGTGAATTAAGTCATTGACTTGATTATCAATCGGAGCGACATCACCAGCCTTATCACGAGCAACACAACGTTTCAAGAGTTGATCTGGAGCCCCTTTGACTGCTACGAGGAATTTCCCATCTGGCAATGGATGAACCGTTGACATGAGTTTACGATCTGAGTCAAACGGCAATTCAGCTACACGAGGATATTTCTCTAAAAATCCTTTGACATCGTAGCCCTTATCCAAGGCATACTGGATGAAGGCTGTTTCCGTTGGATCCCCGATCAGGTTTCCTTCTGCATCAATCTTAGTATCATTAGCCAAAACAACTGAACGAAGAAGAGGCATTTCAAGACCTAGTTCAATATCATCAGCTGAATCATGTAGGACTGCATCATAGAAGACTTTTTCGACGGTCATCTTGTTCATGGTAAGCGTACCAGTCTTATCAGAAGCGATGATCTCAGTCGAACCAAGTGTTTCGACCGCTGGCAACTTACGAACGATAGAGTTCCGTTTTGCCAAAACTTGAGTACCGAGGGCAAGAACGATGGTTACGATAGCAGGAAGTCCTTCTGGGATGGCTGCTACGGCAAGCGCAACAGAGGTCATCAACTCACCAAGTGGATCTTTACCTTGAATGAAGACTCCAACTACAAAAGTAACAAGGGCAATGACCAAAATTGCATAGGTCAAGACCTTAGAGAGGTTGTTCAAGTTTTGTTTGAGTGGCGTGTCTGTCTCATCAGCATCTTGGAGCATGCCAGCAATATGACCCACTTCAGTATACATACCTGTATTGACAACAACACCAAGACCACGACCATAAGTCACATTTGAGTTTTGGAAGGCCATATTGACACGGTCACCAATACCAGCATCTGCAGCGAGTTCTACGGTCAAGTCTTTTTCAACTGGAACAGACTCACCTGTTAGGGCTGCTTCTTCTATTTTAAGAGAATTGGCTTCTAGCAAACGTAGGTCTGCTGGCACTACGTCACCTGCTTCAAGAGCAACGATATCTCCTGGCACCAATTCTTTGGAATCAATCTCTGCCATGTGCCCATCACGAATAACGCGAGCAGCTGGACTGGACATAGATTTGAGGGCTTCGATGGCTTCTTCTGCTTTTCCTTCTTGGTAAACACCGAAGGCAGCATTGATGATAACCACGGCAAGGATAATGATGGCATCTGCGATATCTTCCCCACCAGAAGTTACGACTGACAAGATAGCCGCTGCAACTAGGATGATAATCATCAAATCCTTAAATTGCTCGATAAACTTGACTAGGAGAGATTTTTTCTCACCCTCTTCCAGTTCATTACGTCCAAATTCAGCTAGGCGTTTCTGCGCTTCGCTAGACGAGAGACCTTGTTCAGTTGCTTCAACTGACTTCAAGACCTCTTCAGGACTCTGAGTATAAAACGCTTGGCGTTTTTGTTCTTTTGACATATGTCTCCTCCTTGACTTTGTGTGCAAAACAAGCTCTCTTTTGGTTTTATGACAAACAAAAAGAGACCTGTTAATCATAACAAGTCTCGCTGTTTAAGATAGCGCCGGAAAGCATACTTTTCAGTATAAAATTCGGAATGACGACACTATCACAGGTTTCTGCCAGCTACTCCCTTGAGTAGTACTATTATATCAAAATTTGAACAATTTTCAAGAATTATAATCCGATGAAACAAGACTAAATTTGAATTTTCCCATGAAAACCAGTATAATGAAAACAGAATCTCAGCACCAGAAAGGAAGTCCGATGAATCAATCCATGTCAAATCTCAAGTTGGCAGAACGTGGTGCCATTATCAGCATTTCGACCTACCTCCTCTTATCTGCAGCAAAATTGGCAACTGGGCACCTCCTGCATTCTTCCAGTTTGGTGGCAGATGGTTTTAACAACGTATCCGATATTATCGGAAATGTAGCCCTCTTGATCGGGATTCGGATGGCTCGCCAACCTGCAGACCGTGACCATCGCTTTGGTCACTGGAAGATTGAAGATTTGGCTAGTTTGATTACTTCCATCATCATGTTCTATGTTGGTTTTGATGTGCTTCGGGACACCATTCAAAAAATTCTCAGTCGGGAACAAACAATTATCGATCCTCTGGGAGCATTTCTAGGAATCATTTCTGCAGCGGTCATGTTTGCCGTTTATCTCTATAATACTCGCCTCAGTAAGAAATCCAAATCCAAGGCTCTCAAGGCAGCTGCCAAGGACAATCTTTCCGATGCTGTGACTTCGCTTGGGACTTCCATTGCTATCCTAGCCAGCAGTTTCAATTATCCGATCGTAGATAAATTGGTCGCTATCATCATCACTTTCTTTATCTTAAAGACAGCCTATGATATCTTTATCGAATCTTCCTTCAGTCTTTCAGATGGTTTTGACGACCGTTTGCTAGAGGACTATCAAAAAGCCATTATGGAAATTCCAAAGATTAGTAAGGTCAAATCCCAAAGAGGGCGAACCTACGGTAGCAATATCTACCTTGATATCACCTTGGAAATGAATCCCGATTTATCAGTTTATGAGAGTCACGAAATCGCAGACCAGGTCGAGTCTATGCTAGAAGAGCGTTTTGGAGTCTTTGATACCGACGTCCATATCGAGCCAGCTCCCATACCTGAAGACGAGATTTTAGACAATGTCTACAAAAAACTGCTCATGCGTGAGCAATTGATTGACCAAGGAAATCAGCTAGAAGAACTCCTTGCTGAGGACTTTCTCTATATCCGTCAAGATGGAGAGCAGATGGATAAAGAGGCTTATAAGGCTGAAAAAGAACTTAGTGCTGCAATTAAGGACATTCAGATTACCTCCATTAGTCAGAAAACCAAACTCATTTGCTATGAGATGGACGGAATCGTCCATACCAGTATCTGGCGTCGCCATGAGACTTGGCAAAATATCTTTCATCAGGAAACAAAAAAAGAAGACAAACAGTGACCCTATCCAATGGATAGGGTCTTTCTGATTATTCTACTTTAAGCAAAGACAGACTATGACGGTTTGGAAGATTTGCTTTTCAAAGCTTGTTTTGACTCTTTTCTTGCTTGGCGATTTTGCTTGATGCGCCATTCTCGCTCAAAGTAGGACATGGTTTCAAAGACTCTTCTAGGAAAGTCAACATCCAGTAAATGAATCGGAATTATCAAGTCGACAGCAGGTTTAGCACTTGAAAATTTACTTCGCAGTCGATTCCATAGAGATTTCGTTTTTACAAGGTCTTTGTCAAAAAAACAAACTTCAATCTGGTAAAAATCCCTCGAACTTCTACCACCCTTGATTCTCATAAGAGAAAATGTTTCTACTTGCCTCCAGGAATAAAACTGCCAGTCTTTCTTTGGATGTGGCTTATAGAAAAAACCTTGAGTCGTAAATTTTAAATACTCTTTGCCTGATAGAAGAATCTGCATCCGTTCATACAAGAGCCAACCAACAATAATGAGTAGGAATCCAACAAAAGCAATTAATACTATGATTCCCATTGAATCTTCTTCGGGATAAATCAGCAAAAAAGATAGTATATAAGTAAAAAACACTAACTCGACCAAACAGAGAAGAATAGTCCAGATGACTTTCTTGCTGCTCCATTTTATGATTACTTCTTCCATTATACCAATTCACTTAAATATTCATAGCGTTCATATTTTTCAAGGAGTTCTTCGTTTTTCTCGTCTAGTTCTTTCTGAAGGGTCGCTAGCTTACCAAAGTCGGAGCCATTTGCCTGCATTTCTTCTTCAATGGCTGCGATACGATTTTCCAAGGCTTCAATATCGCCTTCAATGCTTGCCCACTCCTGCTTTTCTTGATAGGTCATCCGCTTCTTTTCTTCACGGACCTTGACCACTTTCTCCTTTTCGGCCTTTTGCACTTGATTGGCCATCTCTGTTTCAAAGGCTTTTTCATCAAGGTAATCAGTGTAATGACCAAAGAAAGGGCGGATGTTACCATTCTCAAAGGCAAGAATCTTGGTCGCTACCTTATCCAAGAAATAACGGTCGTGGCTAACTGTCAAGACAGGACCCGCAAAGCCCTGCAAGAAATTCTCCAAAACTGTTAAAGTCGCAATATCTAAATCATTGGTCGGCTCGTCCAAAAGAAGAACATTTGGTTTTTCCAAGAGTAATTTGAGGAGATAGAGGCGTTTTTTCTCTCCACCTGACAATTTCTCAATCAAGGTTCCATGCGTCGAACGTGGGAAGAGGAACTGCTCCAGCAACTCTGCAATGGAAGTCGTAGAACCACCACTGGTCTTGACTTCTTCTGCCACTTCCTGCAGGTAATTGATAACGCGCTTGCTCTCGTCTAAGCCTTCGATTTGTTGAGAGAAATAGGCGATGCGAACCGTCTCACCGATGATAACTTGACCTTCAGTCGGCGCAAGACTTCCTGCGATGAGGTTAAGCAGGGTTGATTTCCCCACACCATTATCGCCAACTATTCCGATACGGTCTTTGGCCTGCACCAAGAGGTTAAAATCTTGTAAAATCGGCTTGTTCTCATAAGCGAAGGAAACATCTTTAAACTCGATGACCTTCTTACCAATACGGCTAGTTTCAAAGTTCATGGTCAAGTCTGTCTCAGCAACGCCCCCTGATACTTCTTTCTTTAAGTCGTGGAAACGATTGATACGGGCTTGTTGCTTGGTCGCACGTGCCTGCGGTTGTCTGCGCATCCAGGCCAATTCTTGCTTATAGAGTTGTTCCTTTTTGTGGAGTAAGGCAG
Source organism: Streptococcus oralis subsp. dentisani (assembly GCF_002096615.1). Taxonomy (GTDB): domain Bacteria; phylum Bacillota; class Bacilli; order Lactobacillales; family Streptococcaceae; genus Streptococcus; species Streptococcus oralis_U. The sequence goes on along the minus strand of NZ_NCUX01000033.1, from coordinate 119,272 downwards.
CATCGCGCTCATCTTGTTCCGCCTTGAGGCGAACATAGTCCTGATAATTTCCCTGATACTCGGTCAAGCCTGCTCGGTCCAACTCGAAAATCCGCGTTGACAAAGCGTCTAAGAAATAACGATCGTGGGTGATGAAGAGAACGGTCTTCTTGGAATTTTTCAAAAAGAGGGTTAGCCACTCAATAGTCGCAATATCCAAGTGGTTGGTCGGCTCGTCCAGAAGCAAGAGGTCGTGGTTGCCAAGAAGAACTTGCGCTAACTGGACCCGTCTTCTTAGACCACCTGACAATTCCCCAACAGGAGTAGATAAGTCCTGAATACCTAGCTTACTGAGGACCGTCTTGATCTGGCTTTCAATTTCCCAGGCTTGGAGAGAATCCATCTCTGCCATGACCCGTTCCAAACGAGCCTGCTTGTCCTCACTGTAGTTGAGCATGATCAACTCATACTCACGAATCAACTGGATTTCCTTGAGGTCGCTGGAGAGAACCGTATCCAAGACCGTCTTGCTATCATCAAAGTCTGGATTCTGGGTCAAGTAGCCAATCTTATAGTCATTCTTAGCGGAAAAAGGGCTAACGTCACCATCAAAGCCTGAAACTCCAGAAAGGACATCTAAAAGGGTGGTTTTACCCGTTCCATTGACACCGATCAGACCGATTCTGTCCAAGTCATGAATAATAAAGGAAATATCCTTAAAAACAGTTTTGTCACCAACGGATTTGCTTAGTTTTTCAACGATAAAATCACTCATTTTTTCTCCCTCAGGTAAGCATGGATGGCTTGACGGTCATTTTCCAATTCTCCATCAACAATGGCAAACTCAATCTCTGTTAAAACCTCTCCTAAATCTGGACCTGGCTGGTAACCATATTCCTTAATCAAAATGCCACCATTTATTTGGATTTCTTTCTTATCATGAATAGTTAAGCTCTGATAGGTTTTTGTGATTGCTTGTGGGTTGACTGCTTTTCCTTGAGCCTGACGAAGGCTTTCAGCCTGTAGAAGGGAATCCAAATCAAAGCGGTAACAATCGCGCTTGCTCAGCTCTCCTTCTTCTCGCAAAGCCAAAATGGTCAGCAAATCCTGAACTTGCTTTGCAAATTGGCGTGATGTCTTCCAATCTTTCAAAAACGGTTGCGAATCTTTAATCTCCAAAGTCCACAAGAGAGCAGCCCAGGCTTGCTCAGAAGACTCAAAGGTGAAATCCGCCTCTAAATCAAACAATCTTTGGAGCTTTTCTCTACTGTCTGCCATATCAGGGAGATAATCATAAGCTTGACTCTCAATCATGGAAGAAAGACCAACTCGCCAAAAAGGTGCCAGCAAGAGTTTATCAAACTCAACGAAGGTGCGTTCCACAGAAATCTTCTCCAAAAGTGGCGTCAAAATCTTCATCGCCTCAAAAGTTTCTGACTCAAGTTTAAAACCGAGACTGGCCTGAAAACGAAAACCACGCATAATCCGCAGAGCATCTTCGTTGAAACGCTCACTAGCCACTCCAACTGCTCGCAAGACTTGGTTTTTCAAATCTTCTAAACCATGGAACAAATCAATGATTTCGCCTGTTTCATCCAAAGCAAAGGCGTTGACTGTAAAATCACGGCGCTTGAGGTCTTCTTCTAGCGAACGCACAAAGGAAACCGCACTGGGTCTGCGATAGTCTACATAGACATCCTCTGTCCGAAAGGTAGTTACTTCATACTCTTCATCGCCATCTAAGACCAAGACGGTTCCGTGCTCAATTCCGATATCGGCTGTTCGTGGAAAAATCTGCTTGGTCTCCTCTGGATAGGAAGAAGTCGCGATATCCACATCGTGGATGGGACGATTGAGAAGGGCATCTCGAACAGAGCCCCCAACAAAATAGGCTTCAAAGCCTGCTTCTTTAATTTTTTCTAATACTGGTAAAGCCTTCTGAAATTCAGAAGGCATTTGCGTTAATCTCATAATAAGTGTTCTAATCCATAGACAAGCTCATGACGCTTGACAACTTCTTTGATTCCCAAATTGACCCCTGTCATGAAGGAGCTGCGATCATAGGAGTCATGACGAAGGGTCAATCCTTCTCCCTGATTGCCAAAGATGACTTCCTGATGGGCTACCAAGCCTGGTAGACGGACCGAATGGATGCGCATGCCATCAAAGTCAGCACCGCGAGCACCCGCAATCAATTCTTCCTCATCAGGCGCACCTTGCTGGATTGATTCCCGAACTTCCGCCATCAACTCAGCTGTTTTAATGGCTGTTCCACTCGGAGCATCTTTTTTCTTGTCATGATGGAGCTCGATAATCTCCACATTTGGGAAATATTTGGCAGCTTGCGCCGCAAATTGCATAAGCAAGACAGCTCCCAAGGCAAAGTTGGGAGCAATCAAACCACCCAAATCTTGTTCACGGGAAAATGCTTTTAATTCTGCAATTTCGTCACTAGTGAAGCCTGTTGTTCCAACTACTGGAGCAAAGCCATTTTCAAGAGCAAAGCGTGTATTTTCGTAGGCAACGGCTGGTGTAGTAAAATCTACCCAAACATCCGCTTCAAAACCAGCCAAGTCAGCCTTATCATTGAAAACAGGAATTCCCTGCCATTCTGACTCAGACTCAAAAGGATCCAAAACTGCGACCAAGTCCAAGTCTGGATCAGCCAAGACCATCTGACAAGCAGCTTGACCCATCTTTCCCTTAAAACCGGCAATAATTACTCGAATACTCATCTCTACTCCTGTCTAAGATACAAAGGACGTTAGCTGCCCATGAAAAATAGAGAATGGTGCTGACTTTCCACGAAAGGCAAGACAGGCATCTTTTTCAAGTGGCAGATAGTCCGTGTTCAATTTCTAAGATACAAAGCCTGCCCAAACAAATCTAGACAACTGGCGTATAACTCAAGGCGATACTGCCTTCTCCAAGGTGGGTCCCAATGACACTACCAAAGCTGACAATTGGAATCTCAGAATTCACACCACTCTCAATCAAGAGTTGGTGCAAATCTGCCGCCTTTTGAGGTGCGTTACCATGAATGACTGTAATACGGTAGTCCCCATCTTTTGTCAACTCTTTGATGATTTCTACCAAACGTTTGATTGCCTTCTTTTCCGTACGTACTTTTTCGTAAACTTCGATCACCCCTTGGTCATTAAAGTAGAGGATAGGCTTGATACTGAGGAGATTCCCTAAGACAGCTGCCCCATTTGACAAACGGCCTCCCTTAACCAAGTGATCAAGGTCGTCTACTATGATAAAGGCTGAATTATCAGCAATTTGGATAGCCAACTTCTCCTGAATCTGGGCAAAATCATCGCCCTGTTCTGCCCATTCAAAGGCACTCTCCACCATAAATCCTAGAGGGGAACTTGTGATATGGGTATCTGGAAAGGCAATGGTCAAGCCATCATACTCATCCAACATGTATTGGATGTTCTGATAAAAACCTGAAATTCCTGACGAAAGAAAGAGTCCCAAGACATGGGTATAACCCTCGTCTTTCAAAGAACTAAGAATCTCATCCAATTTGGCAATACTTGGTTGACTAGTTTTAGGCAATTCTGCAGACTGAGCCATCTTTTGATAAAATTCCTCAGCAGTCAGATTGACACCTTCTACATACTCCTCTCCATCAATATTGACAGGAATATCCAAGATAAATAGATTCTCTCTTTGCAGCGTCTTCTCCTCTAAATAGGCTGAAGAATCTGTAATGACAGCTAATTTCATGACTAAAACTCCAAATTGATCCCTGGAAGATCCAAGGCGATTTCTGTTACTTCATACGTCAAACGATTGAGCATGTTCAAACATGGACGTGCCAAGTTTTCAACTTCTTCTTGATTAAATTCGCTTGGTTCGTTGACAATACGACCTTCCACATGGTTAACTTGGGAAATCGTTCCACTGATGACAAATTTATCAAAGACAATCATGAAACTCAAGATAACGACAAGCGAAGTTACTTGGTTTTCTTGGTCATGTTGGAGCAACTGAAAGTTCACGTCTACCTTGGTTTCAGGAGCTCCATTTTCATTTTCCCATTCAAAGTTACGAGCATCAAAGTGATACTGGCTAACAAATTCTTGTTCTCGTTTAAGATTCATTTTTCTCTCCCATTGCTACAATTTACTATGCAATTGTACCACATTTTTATCTTTTCATCTAGTTTTCTAGGCTTTAGTCAATTCCGATTTCATCTTTAACAACAGCAGCAATCGTATCTACGTAGTAGTTAACTTCTTCTGTTGTTGGGGCTTCTGCCATGACGCGCAAAAGGGGTTCTGTTCCACTTGGGCGGACAAGGATACGACCGTTCCCTGCCATTTCTTCTTCCATCTTTTCGATGATAGTTTTAATGGCTGGTACTTCCATGGCTTTTTCTTTCATGGCATTTTCCACTCGGATATTGACCAGTTTTTGTGGGTAAATCGTCACTTCTGATGCCAGTTGAGACAAGCTCTTACCTGTTTCTTTCATGATTTTAGTCAATTGGACAGCTGATAATTGACCATCACCAGTAGTGTTGTAATCCATCAAGATAACGTGGCCTGATTGTTCACCACCAAGGTTGTAGCCTGATTTTCTCATTTCTTCAACGACATAGCGGTCACCAACAGCAGTCACTGCCTTGTTAATGCCAGCACTCTCCAAGGCCTTATGGAAGCCAAGGTTAGACATAACGGTTGTCACGATGGTGTTTTGAGCCAACTGGCCTTTTTCAGAAAGATATTTCCCGATGATGTACATGATTTTATCACCATCGACGATATCACCATTTTCATCAACAGCAATCAAGCGGTCACTGTCTCCGTCAAAGGCCAAACCGATAGCTGACTGGCTTTCTTTGACCACTTCTTGAAGAGCTTCTGGATGTGTAGAACCCACATTCAAGTTGATGTTAAGACCATCTGGTGTCTCACCGATAACTGTCAACTGGGCACCAAGATCAGCAAAAATCTGACGGGCACTTGTAGACGCTGCACCGTTTGCTGTGTCCAAGGCCACTTTCATTCCCTCAAGAGGAGTTCCAGTTGAAACAAGGTAGCCTTCATACTTACGCAAGCCTTCTGGGTAATCCACCAAGGTTCCCAAGCCTTCTGCACTTGGACGAGGAAGAGTATCTTCAGCAGCATCTAGCAAGGCTTCGATTTCTGCTTCTTTGTCGTCATCAAGTTTGAAGCCATCCCCACCAAAGAATTTAATTCCATTATCAAGGGCTGGGTTGTGGCTAGCGGAAATCATGACACCTGCACTGGCTCCCTCAGTTTTGACCAAATAAGCTACTGCTGGTGTCGCAAGGACACCAAGTTTGTAGACGTGAATTCCTACAGAGAGAAGACCTGCCACCAAGGCAGATTCTAGCATTTCTCCTGAGATACGTGTATCACGTCCTACAAAGACTTTAGGGGCTTCCGTTTCGTGTTGGCTAAGAACATATCCACCAAAACGTCCCAGTTTAAAGGCCAATTCTGGCGTCAGTTCTACGTTTGCTTCTCCACGGACTCCATCGGTCCCAAAATATTTACCCATTTTATTTATCATCCTTTTCTATTATTTATTATTGTTTAGACGAATCTGATTTCGTTTCTGAACTCGTTGAAGACGAACTGCCCTCTGAGGAACTTGTTGACGAGTTACTCGAACTAGACGCTGCTGTTTTTGTTGTAATTTTCATAGTCGTGTCAAATGGCATAATAACGCTTGGCAAGACATTTCCATTTTTATCAACTGCTTGTAGTGGAACAGAGGCCGAGTAGTTACCTGTTATCCGTTCACTCGTCGGTAAGATGGCAATGACACGATCTACTTTGGAGAGGGTTTCCTCATCACTAATAACCGTTACTTTTTCATCTGACACAGTAACTTTATCGATTTTCACGCGAGAATCAATCTGGTTAGGATCAATCTCTGGCACAACGATTACATTGTCTCGTTTTGCTTTTTTACCGACCTTCACTGTTATCTTTTGCGGTGTTGCAACAGCGGTCAAACCACTCGGTAAATTTTCAATGGTTAGAGGAACTTCGATGGTTCCTACACTAGCATTGGTTAAGTCAGCTTTGACCTTGAATTTCCGAGTGCTTTCCTGCATTTCGCTCGCCAAAGCAACTCTGTTTGACCCTGTCAGAAAGACGGTCACTTCAGATGTAAAGCCACTAATAAAATACTGATCGCTGTCGTACTGAATATCGATTGGGACATTAAGAACCGTATTGGTATAGGTTTCCGTCCGCACTTGTCTAGCACTATTATTATTCTGATAGTTTGTAGAAGTCGCATAGATAAAGAGGATGCAGGCGAAAAAGAAGGAAGAAATGATATAAAGACTATTTTTTCTCATGTTTCAATCCTCCTAGCAAGCGCTCTTTCAAACCATGTTTTTCCTCTGATGTTGGAAGCAGGATTCTTCTCAATTCAGATTCAAACTCTTCCAAGGTCAAATCGTGCTTAAAGACTCCATTATAGGTGATTGAGATTCCACCTGTTTCCTCCGAAACCACAAAGGTAAGAGCATCTGATACTTCCGACAAACCAATCGCCGCCCTGTGACGCGTTCCAAACTCCTTGGAAATCTCTGTATTTTCAGTTAGTGGCAAGTAGGCTGAAGTAACAGCAATCCGATCTTCTCGGATAATGACCGCTCCATCGTGCAAGGGAGTGTTAGGAATAAAAATATTGATGAGCAATTCAGCTGAAATCTTAGCATCTAGGGGAATCCCCGTCGAGATATACTCCTGCAAGGTTCTCACACGCTGAACTGCTACCAGCGCACCAATCTTACGCGGACTCATGTACTCGACTGATTTGACAAAGGCACGAATCATCTGCTCCTCTGCACTAATCGGAGCATTGGAAAAGAAATCCGTTGCCCGACCCAACCGCTCTAGACCCGTCCGAATCTCTGGTGAAAAGATGACTACTGCTGCAATAACCCCATAGGTGATGATTTGATTGATCAACCAAGAAATGGTCGTTAAACCAATCATATTGGAGAGAATTTGAGCTAGAATAAAGACCAAAACTCCCCGCACCAAGATCATGATTTTAGTCCCTGCAATGGCCTTTGTAAAATGATACAAAATATAAGTCACAATCAAAATATCAATCAGATTGATGACTATAGTCCAAGGGCTTGAAAACAAACTCGTCCAGTACTGTAAGTTGGAAAATTGCTGAAAATTCATCCCTAGTTCCCTCCCTATCAAAACACGTTCCGTCCTATTATACCATTTTCTAACAATTTTTTCCCTATCCTACTTCATTTTAATTTGATTAAAAATATGATAAAATAAACTGACTAGAAAAAACGAAGGAGAAATCATGTCTCAACTCTATGATATTACCATTGTAGGTGGTGGTCCTGTCGGGCTCTTTGCCGCCTTTTACGCCCACCTACGCCAAGCCAAAGTCCAAATCATCGACTCCCTTCCCCAGCTCGGTGGTCAACCAGCCATCCTCTACCCTGAGAAGCAAATCCTTGATGTGCCAGGTTTCTCAAACCTTACTGGAGAAGAGTTAACCAATCGCTTGATTGAGCAGCTAAACGGCTTTGAAACACCTGTTCACCTCAACGAAACCGTTCTTGAAATCGAGAAACAAGATCAAGGATTTACCATTACAACCTCTAAAGGTAGTCACCTGACTAAAACAGTTATCATTGCCATGGGGGGTGGCGCCTTTAAACCACGACCGCTTGAATTAGAGGGTGTTGAGGACTATGAAAATATCCACTACCACGTGTCCAACATTCAACAATACGCAGGTAAGAAAGTAACCATTCTCGGTGGTGGGGACTCAGCAGTGGACTGGGCTCTAGCTTTTGAAAAAATTGCGCCAACTACACTTGTTCACCGTCGAGATAACTTCCGCGCCTTGGAACACAGTGTGCAAGCTCTACAAGAATCATCTGTAACCATTAAGACACCGTTCGTTCCTAGCCAACTCCTCGGAGATGGAAAAACACTCGATAAACTAGAAATCACCAAAGTCAAATCATATGAAACCGAAACTATCGAAGTAGACCATCTCTTTGTCAACTATGGTTTCAAATCATCTGTTGGTAATCTTAAAAATTGGGGGCTGGACCTCAATCGTCACAAGATTATCGTAAATAGCAAGCAAGAATCTAGCCAAGCAGGTATCTATGCCATCGGGGACTGCTGTTACTATGAAGGTAAGATTGATTTGATCGCTACAGGACTGGGTGAAGCACCAACAGCTGTGAACAATGCCATCAACTACATTGACCCAGAACAAAAAGTGCAACCCAAACACTCGACAAGCTTATAAAAAAGAACCACGGATCAACTGATTCGTGGTTTTATAGCTCATCTGCGATCTTGTTTATTTTTCTGAGTCTGTGATTGACACCACTTTTGGTCAAGGGATTACTCAGACTATCTGCCAACTGCTGGATAGAGTAGTCTGGATGCTGAATCCGCAACCGTGCCACCTCTTGCAAATCCACGGGTAAATTTTCCAAACCCATTCTATCTTTGATTTTACTGATATTATTGATGGTCTTCATACTAGCAGAGACCGTCCGAGCGATATTGGCTGTTTCAGCGTTATTAGCCCGATTGAGATCGTTACGAGTTTCACGCAAAATCTTGACGCGCTCAAAATTATCACGCGCCTGCATAGCGCCAATCACAATCAAGAAATCCATGATGTCTTCTGCCCGCTGGAGATAGGTAACTGCACCTTTCTTTCGCTCAATGACCTTAGCATCCAGTAAAAATTGCTGGAGGAGAGAGGCCAGTCCTTGGGCATGGTCCAGATAAACGGAACTAATCTCCAACTGGTACTTACCAGACTCCGGATCTCGGATGCTGCCATTTGCCAGAAAGGCACCACATAAGTAAGCACGTCCAGCTTCTTCATCTGCTAAAATATCAGGATCAATGCCTGTCTCCAAACCAAAGAAAGAATCCGCAAGCCGCAAATCAGCTAAAAGCTCCTGCACCCTCTCATCGGTATAGACCGTGTAGACACGGTTCTTACGAAGATTGCTTCTCTGATGGTGTCGAATCTCAGACTTAATCTCATAAAAATGGAGAAAGGACTCATAAAGGTGACGAGCTAACTTGGCATTTTCGGTCACGACGGACAAGATCAAGCCCGAACTAGATAGCCCGATACTGCCAGACATCTTGATAATTGCCGATAGTTCATAATGACTGAGATGGTGTTGACCAAGAATTTCCTCTTTTACTGCAACTGTAAAACTCATTTTCTCACCTGTATGATGCGCATCAATTCATCTACAATCAAATCGCCATCATGGAAGGCTCCTCCATTTTCCAAACGAAGGAAGTTGGATGAAATCACACGAGGAACCTGCTTGCAAAGACCAGCAAAATCATGCTCTACCTGAACCAGATACTCATCAAAACGGTTGGTATCCATGTATTCTCTAGGAACCTTTTCGATATTAACCAAGACCGTATCAATAAAAGGCCGACCTAAGTGTCGATGGAGAACTTCCACGTGGTCACTGTCTGAAAAGTGCTCTGTTTCCCCACGCTGGGTCATGATATTGCAGACATAGGCTATCTCTGCCTTAGTCTCCAAGAGAGCCTGTCCAATCTCCTCGATGACAATATTCGGCAAAATCGATGTAAAGAGGGAACCAGGCCCCAAGACGATCATGTCACTCTCGAGAATGGTATTGACTACTCGACGGCTGGCTTGCGGTGTTTCATCATCCAAAGTATTGGTCACATAGACATGGTCGATCATGCCTGGATGATCTGCAATGTGGCTCTCACCTGCCACCTCAGAACCGTCTTTAAAGACTGCATGCAGTGTCAAAGGCTGATCGCTTGAGGGGTAGATCTTTCCTGTTGTGTGAAAGAACTTACTGAGTAATTGCATAGCATTGTAGGTAGACCCTTGCATTTCAGAGAGCCCTGCTATGATGATATTCCCCAGTGGATGGCCCGCAAAAGCACCAGCCTCTTCTGAAAAGCGGTACTGAAAAACCTTCTCATAAAATTTAGGCATATCCGACATGGCCACCAAAACATTCCGAAGATCACCTGGTGGTGTCAGCTGTTGGATATTCTTTCTTAGCTCACCAGAAGATCCACCATCATCAGCCACCGTTACGATGGCCGCGATATCAACATCCTTTTCTCGCAAGCTTTTCAAAATGACGGGGATACCAGTTCCTCCACCAATCACCGTTATCTTTGGTTTTCTCATGAACGGTTTACCGTTTCCTTTCTTCGGTCTTTATCACGATGGCTTTCATTGACAGGCCAATTTTTAGCAAGGTCCTCAGCGATTCGTTTGGCAAAGGCAACACTACGGTGTTGTCCACCTGTACATCCTACTGCAATGGTTAAAACAGACTTTCCTTCTTTTTTGTAACTTGGTAAAATGGGCTCAATCAAGGCGAGTAAGTGCTGATAGAAACTTTCAGACTCTTCATGATTCATCACATAGTCATAAACTGCTTGATCCTCACCTGTCTGATTACGGAGTTCAGGGAGGTAGTATGGGTTTGGCAAGAAACGGACATCAAAAACCAAGTCTGCATCAATAGGGATACCATACTTGAATCCAAAAGACATGACTTCGATACGGAAAGACTGGGCTTGTTCTTGGTCTGAAAATTGCTCTGCAATGGTTTTACGCAGTTCACGCGGAGTAAGTTCTGTCGTATCCACTACATTTTGACTCATATTTTTCAAAGGTGCCAGGAGTTCGCGTTCCAGCTTGATGCCATCTAAAATCCGACCATCAGCAGCTAGAGGGTGACTTCTTCTAGTTTCCTTATAGCGTGCCACCAATTCCTTATCTGCTGCGTCTAAAAAGAGGATTTTGAAGTCCAAATCATCTTGGTTTTCCAATTCATCCAAAACAGCCTGAATCTCTGAAAAGAAGGAGCGGCTCCGCATGTCCACAACCAATGCCAGTTTGTGGTCATCATCCTTGGTCTCTACCAACTGCAAAAACTTTGGTAAGAGGGCTGGCGGCATATTGTCAATAGTGAAATATCCCAAATCCTCGAAGGACTGAATGGCTACCGTTTTCCCTGCACCACTCATCCCTGTCACAATCACCAGGTGAAGTTGTTTCTTAGTCATCTATCTCTCCTTATATCAAAAAAAGTTTGGCAGAGCCAAACTTCAACTAGCTTATCCAATCTCTGCGATCACTTCAATTTCGACTTTTACATCACGAGGAAGACGTGCAACCTCTACAGCTGAACGAGCTGGAAATTCCTCTTTAAAGGCAGTTTGGTAAACCTCGTTAAAAGGAACAAAGTCATTCATATCACTCAAGAAGCAAGTGGTTTTGACAACATGGTCAAAGTCTGTTCCTGCTTCTGCCAAAATAGCACCGATATTTTTCAAAACTTGTTCTGTCTGTTCTTGTATAGTTTCTCCTACAATTTCTCCAGTTTCAGGTGAAAGAGGAACTTGACCGCTCGCAAACAAAAGATTGCCAACGATTTTCCCTTGAACATAGGGGCCGATTGCTTTTGGAGCTTTGTCTGTATGAATTGTTTTTGCCATTTCTTTCCCTCACAATTTTTCTAATATTGCATCCCAAGCCTGATCCATCCCTGCCTTGCTGACAGATGAAAAGAGGATGAAGTCGTCACTTGGGTCAAAGTTTAATTTCTTTTTGATTGCTGATTCGTGCTTGTTCCACTTACCACGAGGAATCTTGTCCGCCTTGGTCGCAACGATGATAACCGGAATCTCATAATACTTAAGAAATTCGTACATCTGCACATCATCTGCTGACGGGTCGTGGCGGAGATCCACCAGACTGACCACGGCACGGAGATTTTCCCGAGTGGTCAAATACTCCTCAATCATGCGCCCCCACTTTTCACGCTCCTTTTTGGAAACGCGGGCATAGCCGTAACCTGGTACATCCACAAAGCGCATCTTGTCATCAATGTTAAAGAAGTTGAGTAGCTGGGTTTTTCCAGGTTTCCCCGATGTACGAGCAAGATTCTTGCGATTCAGCATGGTGTTGATAAAGCTAGACTTGCCAACATTTGAACGCCCTGCTAGAGCAATCTCCGGCAGGTCATCCTGCGGATAGTGGGACTTTTTTGCCGCACTGAGCAAGATTTCAGCATTGTGCGTATTGATTTCCATAATCACCTCTAGGCTGTTTCTAGGATTGGTTTATCCGTTCCATCGACAGCTTCTTTTGTGATGCGAACCAATTTCACATTTTCTTGACTTGGCACTTCAAACATAACGTCTAGCATGGTTTCTTCGATGATTGAGCGAAGACCACGCGCACCAGTTTTACGTTCGATAGCTTTATTAGCAATCTCTTGTAGGGCTTCGTCGTCAAATTCCAATTCAACGTCATCATAAGAAAGCAAGGTTTGGTATTGTTTGACCAAAGCATTTCTTGGTTCTTTCAAGATGCGAACCAAGTCATCGACCGTCAATTGCTCAAGAGCAGCAAAGACAGGCAAGCGCCCAATCAACTCAGGGATAATACCGAATTTTTGAATGTCTTCAGCGATGATTTCTTGCATGTAGGAGCTGTTTTCGTCAATCGCTTTGTTGTTTTGTCCAAAACCGATGACTTTTTCTCCCAGACGTTGTTTGACAATTTCTTCGATGCCATCAAAAGCACCACCCACGATAAAGAGGATATTCTTGGTATCCACCTGAATCATCTCTTGTTGTGGATGTTTGCGTCCACCTTGAGGTGGCACGCTAGCTACAGTTCCCTCGATAATCTTGAGAAGGGCTTGTTGCACTCCTTCACCCGAAACGTCACGTGTGATAGACACATTCTCGCTCTTCTTGGCAATTTTGTCAATTTCATCTACGTAGATAATCCCACGTTCTGCACGTTCGATGTTAAAGTCAGCAGCCTGCAAGAGTTTGAGGAGGATATTTTCCACGTCCTCACCCACATACCCAGCCTCAGTCAGAGCTGTCGCATCTGCAATAGCGAAAGGCACGTTCAAGCTCTTAGCCAAAGTCTGAGCCAAGAAAGTTTTCCCTGAACCAGTTGGACCAATCATCAAGATGTTTGACTTTTGCAAATCCACATCTTCTGACTCTTCACGCGTATCATGGAAATTGATGCGTTTGTAGTGGTTGTAAACTGCCACTGCCAAGGCACGTTTGGCACGATCTTGACCAATCACATAGTGGTTCAAGATATTGAGGAGCTCGATTGGTTTTGGTACTTCAGACAAGTCTGCCAAAACTTCCTCGGCCAACTCCTCCCGAATGATTTCCTGGGCCAACTCCACACATTCATTACAGATAAAGGCGTTGTTCCCAGCGATTATTTTCTTTACTTCTTCTTGGCTCTTGCCACAAAATGAGCAATAAACCATCATATCATTTTTCCTATTTGTAGGCATGATTTCCTTCCATTCTAATTTATCATTCTATCTAAAATAAGGTCATATAAAAAGCGTGGACACTGTTTACCAGATTGGTAAAAGCATTCAACCAGAGTAAGGCAGATAGTCCATAGCGCTTCTTACGAAAAGCCTGTGCTCCAGTCAAAATACAGATCACACACAAAAAAGCTGTAAAAAATCCAAATATACTGCGCTCCATTAGACTTCCTTTCTTTCTCGGTATTCGATGGTAAAATCATAGTCGTTTTTCTCATCTCGGGTATAAGATTTGCTTGCGACTGTCTCAAAACGAGACAAGTCAAACTCCTCAGGGAAATAGGTATCTCCCTCTACCTGAGCATGAATCTGCGTCACGATGATTTCATCTAAATAGGGCTCAAAAGCCTGAAAAATCTGTTTTCCACCTATGATATAGAGATTCTTGTCCTGACTCTGATACCAAGCTAAAACAGACTTCACATCTTGAAACACGAGCGTACCATCCACGACTTCGTCACTGTTTCGTGTCAAAATCAAGGTTTGGCGTTTGGGAAGCAGACGACGTCCCATTCCATCAAAGGTCACTCGTCCCATCAAGATGGCGTGATTTAAAGTTGTTTCCTTAAAATGTTGCAACTCAGCTGGCAAATGCCAAGGGAGACGATCTTCCTTCCCAATCACCCCTTTTTCATCTTGGGCCCAAATGGCTATGATTTTCTTTGTCATGCTTCCGTCCTTTTTATTGATACTACTATTTTATCAAAATTCTCCCAAAAAGACTGTTTTGAAACGCGCACAAAAGAGAGAAAAGGAGCAGGCTTCATTTAGCCTGCTCCTCTCGTCCCTAGGACATATATTTTTTTGCTTCTGATTCAATTTTTTCGACCACTTCTTGGATGCTTAGCCCAGTTGTGTCGAGGTAAACTGCATCCTCAGCCTGCTTGAGAGGCGAGGTTTCACGATGACTGTCCTTGTAGTCACGCGCAGCAATCTCTTCTTTCAAAGTTTCCAAGTCAGTCTCAATCCCTTTGGCGATATTTTCCTTGTAACGGCGCTCTGCTCTTTCTTCAACAGAAGCAACTAGGAAAATCTTGAGTTCAGCTTGTGGTAATACAACTGTCCCGATATCACGCCCATCCATGACGATACCACCTTGCTGGGCAATTTTCTGTTGGAGAGAAACCAATTTCTCACGCACTTCAGGAATGGCAGCAATGCTTGAAACCTTGTTGGTCACTTCATTTTCGCGGATAGGATGAGTAATATCAACATCGCCAACAAAGACAAGTTGCTCACCTGTTTCCGAACGTCCAAAACTAATAGGGTGTTGGTTAAGAAGCTCAAGAAGTTGGTCTACATTTCCTGCATCCAACTGGTGCTTGAGTGCTATATAAGTTGCAGCACGATACATGGCACCTGTATCAAGATAAGTGTAACCAAAATCCTTAGCAATAATCTTTGCGACTGTACTCTTACCACTGGAAGCAGGACCATCAATAGCAATTTGAATTGTCTTCATTTCCGACTCCTATCTAGTCTTGATGACATCACCAGGGTTGGCAAACCAAGTTCCTGATGACATATGAGAAGGATTCAGAGCTTCTAGCTGGGCAATGGAAATCCCTGCACGCTGAGCGAGAGCTGCTTCTCCTTCTCCGGGTTGCACAGTAAGCGTTCCTTCTCCATCTGTGTGTTCTTCAGAACTACTTTCTGAAGGAGTTGATTCTTTCGTTTCTTGAGCTTTACTAGTAGAGGAAGAAGACTCTTCCACTTTAGAGGTTGACGATGGAGCTGAAGAATCATAAAAATCCTTCAAAGCTGCCGTGCGGTTACTTCCTCCAGTAGAAAGGTAAATCAATACGACAACCATCGCTACAACGATTACAAAGAAGAGGCTAGCTAGGATGGTCAAGACACGATTGGCAACAACACCTTTTCCTTTTTGTTTACGGTGACGACGCTCTAATCTTGTTTCTTCTTCTCTATTGTCATAAATATCTTCTTGCCACGGTTTTTTTTCCATACCTTACTCCTTGTATTTTTTTCATTTTCTTATTACAATATAAATATGAAACTCACACTTATACCTGAACGGTGCATCGCCTGTGGGCTTTGCCAGACCTACTCTGAACTCTTTGATTACCATGATAATGGGATCGTTCGCTTTTATGATGATCCTGATGAACTACAAAGAGAAATCGCTGAGACCAGCGATGTTCTGGAGGCTATCAAACAGTGCCCTACACGTGCACTTCTCAAAGATCCATCGTAATGTACAGGGAATGAATGTTGATGATTTTTTCTCTTTATTCCCATATCTACTAGTTTAGCATATTTCTAGGTAAAATTATAGTCTTTTCTGGTTATTTTTCCCTTCAAAAATAGAAAGATCACTTTTTTCTTTGACGAGATAGAGTGGTCTTTTTTTGGTTTCCATATAGATCTTACTGATATATTTTCCCAAAATCCCAATGGTCAGGAGTTGAATCCCTCCAAGAAAAAGAATAACAGCCATCAGAGAGGTCCAGCCAGATGTCGGATTCCCCAAGATAAGAGTCCGAAACACTACAAAAACAGTCATCATAAAAGAAATAAAACAAGATAGGAGTCCAGCTACAAAGGCTATACTCAAGGGAAAATCTGAAAAATTGAGAATCCCTTCAATCGAGTAGAAAAAGAGCTGTCTAAAACTCCAACTGGTCTTGCCAGCCTGTCTTTCGACATTTGGATAGTCTAGGTAGTATGTTCGAAAACCGACCCAAGCAAAGAGTCCCTTAGAAAAACGATTGGACTCGGTCAAGGATAAAATAGCATCTACCACAGATCTTCTCATCATACGAAAATCACGGACACCTGAGGGCAGAGCCACTGGACTGATTTTTTGCATGAGGCGGTAAAAGATGTCAGCACAAAAACTGCGAAAGAAGGGTTCTCCCTCCCGACTAGTTCTCCGTGTCCCAACACAGTCCAAGTCTGCATTTTGGTCTAGTAAGGCTTTCATCTCAATTAGCATACTAGGAGGATCCTGAAGGTCTGCATCCATCACGACCACCAAGTCTCCAGTTGCATGCTGCAAGCCTGCGTACAGAGCCGCTTCTTTCCCAAAATTTCTCGAGAAAGAGATATAATGTACCGCAGGATTTTGTACCCGATAGGCCTTCAAAAGCTCCAAAGTGCCATCGCTTGAACCATCATCCACAAAGACATACTCGATCTCTGCTCCCAATTCTGGAAGGAGTGCTTCAACAGACTGATAAAAAAGAGGAAGTACTTCCTCTTCGTTTAGACATGGGACAATGATTGAAATCATCATCTTAGTCTTCAAATCCATTTGGATGCTTGCTTTGCCAACGCCATGCGTCTTCACACATTTGAGTAATATCGAGTTCTGCTTCCCATCCAAGTTCGGCTTTGGCTTTTGCTGGGTCTGAGTAGCAGGCAGCGATATCACCTGGGCGACGTTCTACGATGCGGTAAGGAATAGGACGTCCCACCGCTTTTTCCATATTTTGGATAATTTCAAGAACAGAATATCCTTTACCTGTTCCAAGGTTATAAATATTAAGACCTGAACCTTTTTGGAGTTTTTTAAGAGCTGCAACGTGACCTTTGGCTAGGTCTACAACGTGGATATAGTCACGAACCCCGGTTCCATCTTCAGTATCGTAATCATCTCCAAATACTTGCACTTGCTCTAGTTTGCCAACTGCTACTTGTGAAACATAAGGCAAGAGATTGTTTGGAATTCCGTTAGGATTTTCTCCCAAGTCTCCACTTTCATGCGCTCCGATTGGATTAAAATAACGAAGCAAGACCACATTCCATTCTGAGTCTGCCTTGTAGATATCCGTCAAAATTTCCTCTAACATGAGCTTAGTACGACCATAAGGGTTTGTCACTGAAAGCGGGAAATCTTCTAAGATTGGAACCGTATGAGGGTCTCCGTAAACTGTCGCCGAAGAACTGAAGATGATGTTTTTACAGTTATTTTCTTCCATGGCTTTTAGAAGGCTGACAGTTCCAGCAATATTGTTGTCATAGTAGGCAAGAGGGATACGTGTTGATTCGCCAACAGCCTTTAAACCAGCAAAGTGAATGACACCAGTTGGTTCTTCCTGCTTGAAAATATCTCTGAGGGTATCTGTATCACGGATATCTGCCTCATAGAAAGGCACCTCAACTCCTGTGATTCTTTCAACAACTTCTATACTTTTACGATTGCTGTTGACAAGATTATCCACCACAACAACTTGATGACCTGCTTGGATCAACTCAATCACAGTGTGGGTTCCGATAAAACCAGCTCCACCAGTTACCAAAATCTTTTCTTGCATCTTTCTTCCTCGATTCTCGGATTATTTTTTCTTATTTTATCATTTTTGATAGGGAATGTCATTTGCCATCCTAAACTACCTGCTAAAATTTCAGTAAAATTTTATTCACTTTTTACTCGTTTGACATAGTTTGCAATTGGATAGTTTACTGGGTCCAAAGTCAACTCCTTGTCTTGGACCAATTGGGCTAGATGGTAACCAATGATAGGACCCGTTGTGAGGCCTGATGAACCTAGACCACTAGCTGCATAGGCACCTGCTAAGCCGGGGACTTCACCAAAGAAAGGCGAGAAATCACTGGTGTAAGCACGGATTCCCACACGCTCAGATCTGGAAGTCGCTTTAGCTAAGGCTGGATAGTGAGGTAAGGCTTCCTCCTCCATTTGTTGGAGCAAGGTTTCATCTACCGTCAAATCAAATCCCATATCATTTTCATGGGTAGCGCCTAAGGACAATTTCCCACCTGCAAAAGGGATCAAATCCCACTCCCCTTCTGGCATGACAACAGGGTATGATTCTAGGTCTTCTGAGAGTTGATAATCTCGGAGTTGTCCCTTTTGGGGACGAACATCTACCTCATATCCTAAAGGATCCAAAATGTCCCTCAACCAAGCTCCTGTTGCCAAAATAACCTGCTCAAACACCTCTTCGCCAATCTGGTAGCCTGATGATAAAGGTGTCAGACTCACTTTTTCTTTGACCAGCTTGACCTGACTGGCTTCTAGCAAACGATTCACTAATAGTTGGCCATCTACTCTCGCTCCACCAGAAGCATAGAGCAGGCGGTCGAATTCCTGCAAACCAGGGAATAATTCATTTGCAGACGCTTGGTCTAAAATGGCTAACCGGCCTATCAAGGGAGATTCTTCCCTGCGCTGGAGGGCTAGTTTATAGAGTTCTTCTAACTTAGATTCATCCTTTTTCAAGAGAAAAACTCCCGAACGCTGATAAAAATCAATTTCCTGACCAGACTTTTCTATATCAGCCAACAAATCCACATAAAAGTCAGCCCCCAAGCGCGCCATCTTGTACCAAGCTTTATTGCGGCGTTTGGAAAACCAAGGACTGATAATTCCTGCTGCAGCCTTGGTTGCTTGCCCCTGTCCATGGTCAAAGACGGTCACCTCTAGGTCGCTTTCTTTCGAGAGGTAGTAGGCAGCTGTTGCCCCCACAATCCCTGCTCCGATAATGGCAACTTTTTTCATTGTCTTCACCTTCTAACTAGATATGGTGGAAAGGATTGGTCGATGCTTGACTAGGTATGATATCAATAGACCAATCCTTTTCTGCCTTCCATTGGGTAAGGAGCGCAGCGATTTTCTCCACAAAAAGGATTTCGATATAGTGGCCTGGGTCCAATGCTAGCAAGCCATCAGACAACATATCCTGAGCTGTGTGGTAATAGATATCGCCAGTGATATAAACATCTGCTCCCTTTGCCAAAGCATCCTTATAGAATGACTGACCGCTACCACCACAGATGGCCACTCTTGAAATAGGTTTCTGCAAATCACTCTCTTGATAATGCACCATTCGAAGACTATCTAGACCAAAAACATGTTTGACATGCTGGGCCAATTCCCCAAAAGTCTGAGTCGGAATATTCCCAATACGACCAATTCCACGTCCTGGACCTGTTTCCTGAAGATAAGTCGTCTCCTCAATGCCTAGCATCTGGCAGAACCAGTCATTGAGACCATTCTCTACAATGTCGATATTAGTATGACTGACATAAACGGCAATGTCATGCTTGATGAGGTCGATGTAAATCTGATTTTGCGGACGGCTAGCTACCAGATCCTTGATAGGACGAAAGATAGGCGCGTGCTTGACGATAATCAAATCCACACCCTTTTCAATGGCCTCTGCCACCGTCTCTTCACGTATATCGAGGGCAACCATGACCCTTTGTATATCCTTGTCCAAAGTGCCGATTTGCAGACCACGGCTGTCTCCCTCCATGGAAAACTCCTGAGGGCAAAAGGCTTCATATGCGTTAATCACTTCACTTGCTAGCATGGAGAACCTCCTTGATGGCTTGAATTTTATCTACAAGAACTTGACGTTCTTCTATATTTTTTTCTGGGATTTGGTTAAGAGCAAACTCTAGCTTAGCTGCTTCTTTTTGCCATTTTTGGACAAAAACTGGACTAACTTCTTTGGACAAGAAAGGGCCAAAGCGAATATCACTTGCTGATAGCTTCATTTGTCCTGCTTCCACCACCAAAATCTCGTAGAACTTTCCAGCTTCTTCTAGGATGCTTTCTGCTACGATCTGAAAACCGTGGTCTTGCAACCAGATGCGCAAGTCGTCTTCGCGATTATTAGGCTGTAGGATTAAACGCTCTACATTTACTAACTTGTCCAAACCTTCCTCCAAGATTGTAGCGATCAAGCGCCCTCCCATACCAGCAATGGTGATAACCGAGACTTGGTCTACCTCCTCAAATGCTGCCAAGCCATTGGCTAAACGAACTTGGATTTTCTCCTTTAGACCGTGACTTTCAACATTTTTGACCGCAGACTGGTAGGGACCTTCTACCACCTCACCTGCAATAGCACTTTTGATTCGTCCTCTTTCAACCAAGTCGATCGGCAGATAAGCATGGTCACTCCCCACATCTAGTAAAATGGCCCCCTGAGGTACAAAGGAAGCTACCTTTTCTAATCTCTTTGAAATCATCTTCTCTCACTTTCCAAAACTCTACTACCTTTTATTATACCATATTTCAGCTAGCAATCTTGCACCTAAAAAAACCGCAATCCACAGATTGCAGTTTTTCTTTATTTTCTGGCTTGATAACGACTGGTCAAAATGAAAATCACTGTAAAGACCAGCATCATGCCCCCATAAACAGGCAGCGTTTGTCCAGTTAAGGTTGATATTTCAAGTAGTTTTTGAATCCTTGGGAAGAGAGCTGTGGCTAGGAAGCCTCCCACTGACCAGACAATCAAAAGGACTCGCCAGAGGGTGAATGGCATGCAAGCTCTAAATACGGATAAGAAACCGATAGACCCAAGGAGATAATAGAGGAGAGTTGACATTTCTAACTCAGACCAACCTTGACTTGTCCCAAATATTTTCACAAGAAGGACACTAAATACGACCATAAGGGCACTTGGTAGGGCACGAAGCATGGATCTTCTGAGGAAGTTTGGCTCAACAGGTTTGATATTTCGCTCAAAAGTCAAGACAAATGGCGGGAAACCTTCCACGAACTGGTCGATCATGGTAATCTGAATCGGGATGAAAGGGAAAATCAAAATCCACTCAGACCGTCCCAGAAGAACACTAGCAATACAAATCACCGCAAGCAAGAAGGAATAGATGGTCTTAATCAAGAAAATCGGTGCGATGTGGGCAATGTTATTGACCACGCGACGACCTTCAAAGAGAATCTCAGGAACATCATTAAAGTCTGAGTTCAACAGAACCAGATTAGCAATCTGACGAGTCGCAGGATCTCCCTCAGCCATCACGATAGAACAATCCGCCTCACGAAGGGCCAGAATATCATTGACTCCGTCACCTGTCATAGCCGTTGTATGCCCTGCTTTTTTCAGGGTTTGGATGATGAGTTTCTTTTGATGAGGGGAAACACGTCCGAAAATAGCTGTCTCTTCAGCCATGGCAATCAATTCCTCATCCGTGATTTTTGAACAATCTACATAGCTGTGATAGTCTGCAAAGCCAGCCTTCTGGGCAATGCTGGATACTGTAACGGGATTGTCGCCAGAGATAATCTTGAGGCCCACTTCCTGGGAACGAAGATAGTCTAGTGTCTCAGCTGCTCCTTCTCGAATCGGGTCCAAGATTTCCAACAAGGCTAGAGCCTGAATATCAGATGGTTTCTGTGGTTTGTGATGGTCTAGTTTTTCCTGACTGAGGGCTAAGACCAAGACTCGTGACCCTCTCTCCAAGGCCTCTCTGGCTTCAGGGACTTCAGAGGCCAACAACATCTCAGGCGCCCCTAAGAAAACCGTTCCTAGACCTTCCAATTCCATAGCTCCCCACTTGCGGTCGCTAGAGAAGGGAAGATTCGAAAGCATAGGATAGGAAACCTGACCTTGGAAACGCTGGCGAATGGCTTGGGCTGTTGGATTTTTATCCTCACTATGAGCTATGTAGCTGGTCAGAATGTTAGTAATAGCCTCATCACCATAAGTTTCCGTCAGAGGAAGAACCGCCTCCACCTGCATCTTTCCTTGGGTGATGGTGCCCGTTTTGTCCAGACAGAGCATATCCACGCGCGCCAAGGTCTCGACAGAGTACATCTCCTGCACCAAAACCTTTTTCAAGCCCAGCTTAATCACCGCAGTCAAGAGTGAAGTAATGGTCAAAAGGGCAATTCCCTTAGGCAACATCCCCAAAAGAGCAGTCGATGAATTTACAACGGATGACTTGAGGGGCAAGCCTTTTAACATCAAGGCTTCTAGCAAGAGAGCTAGACCAAAGGGAATGATAATCTTCCCCGTAAAGCCGGCTAGCTTGTCCAGCGATTTCATGATACGGGAGTTGATCGGTTTCACTGTCTTGGCTTCCAGCATGAGTTTGGAAGCATAGTTTTCTGCCCCAACATGATGAACTTGAGCCAAAACTGCGCCACTGGCTAGGAAACTCCCTGACAAGAGCAAGGCATCCACTTCCTTTTGTACTAAATCACTCTCCCCCGTTAACATGGCTTCATTGACTTCCGCAAATCCTTCCAGAACCAGAGCATCACTAGGAATCTGCTCTCCCGCAGATAAACGAATAATATCTCCTAGAACCAACTCTTCTGGATTGAGAGCAACTTCTTGACCCTCACGAATGGTTTTAACCTTTTCCTTGGTCATGAGATTGAGCTTGTCCACCATGTGTTTGGCCCGTAGCTCGGTTACAATCCCAGAAAAAGCGTTAAAGCAGATAACAGCAAAGAAGGCCAGATTGCTCCAAGCCTGCACAAAAGCTAGCGCTAGGGCAATAGCAAAGTTTAAAGCGTTAAAAAGTGTAAAAACATTTCGTTTGATGATTTGCCAAGTACTGGTACTAGCTGATGCGGTAAAGTCATTGACCAAACCTTGAGCCTGTCTTTCCTTGACTTCTCTTTGGGTTAATCCCATTATCTTATTTTTATCCATAAATTCTATCATATCATTTTTTCTAGCAGAATTCTAATCCTATCCAAAACATCTCCACTGATAACTGAAAAAGTTTGCCAGTAGTCTTTTGATAAGGTATAATAATAAAAGCAAGACAATCGAAGGAGATCTCATGTTTTATACTTATTTGCGTGGACTAGTTATGCTGATCTTGTGGTCCATCAATGGCAATGTCCACTATCACAATACTGATAAAATCCCTAATAGAGACGAAAACTATATCCTCGTCGCTCCTCATCGTACCTGGTGGGATCCTGTATATATGGCCTTTGCGACCAAGCCAAAACAGTTCATCTTTATGGCCAAAAAAGAGCTTTTTAGCAACCGCATCTTTGGTTGGTGGATCCGTATGTGTGGCGCCTTTCCTATCGATCGGGAAAATCCTAGCGCTTCTGCCATCAAGTATCCTATCAACGTCCTCAAAAAAAGCGACCGTTCTCTCATCATGTTC
Organism: Streptococcus oralis subsp. dentisani; assembly: GCF_002096615.1. Taxonomy (GTDB): domain Bacteria; phylum Bacillota; class Bacilli; order Lactobacillales; family Streptococcaceae; genus Streptococcus; species Streptococcus oralis_U. The sequence goes on along the minus strand of NZ_NCUX01000033.1, from coordinate 96,012 downwards.
CCAAGCGGGAGCCGTCACTCAAACGATGTCAAAGGTGGCGTAGCCTTGATTGCCAAAATGGCCAAGGTCCGTATTATGCCTGTCACCTACACAGGTCCCATGACCTTGAAAGGCTTGGTCAGCCGTGAACGTGTCGATATGAACTTTGGAAATCCAATCGATATCTCAGACATTAAGAAAATGAATGATGAGGGGATCGAAATGGTTGCAAATCGTATCCAAGCAGAATTCCAACGTTTGGATGAAGAAACCAAACAATGGCACAACGATAAAAAACCAAACCCACTCTGGTGGTTTGTCCGCATCCCTGCCCTCATCCTTGCAGTGCTTGTTGGTATCCTAACGATTATCTTTACTTTCGTCGCAAGCTTTATCTGGAATCCAGATAAGAAGAGAGAAGCTCTTGGTTAAGACAATGAGAACTGCTGCACAAAAACTCGATTTTAAGAGAAAATCCAGCAAGCCTTTCCATAAAAAATGCATAGTATCAATGTTTTTGGACACTTGATGCTATGCATTTTTTATGATCTTTATCCCTGTATAACCAGAAGAAAACTCTACATTCTATATAGAAATTTTTGACAAATTACTTTGATTTTGATATCATATTATTAAAAAAGGGGAGGATTTTTATAATGAATCATAAACATTCTTTATTCGGGAAGTGCAAGTCTGTTTTATTGACGGTTGCTCTAGCGTCTACCTTTACAGCAATGGGGCAAGTTGATGCTGATGAGGTAAAGAATCCAAGTCAAGTTGCTAATGATCTTGCTCAAGTAGGTTCAAATGAACTTTCCACTAAAACTACTCAAACTAATCAACAAATTTCCGAAACAGTTAAGGAGATTCAAGATAAAGTTAATGTCTCTGTAGTACCACTTGATAAAGCTCAACCTGGTGATATAGTTAAAGTAACTACTACTTCAACGGACGCCAAGGTAGATACTAAAGAAAACACAGCTGGTACAGAAGCAACTGCCAAAGCAGAGACTTCTGTAAGTGTTGAAACAACTCATTTAGCTGCTAAGGGAACTGCCGTTGGAGAAAAGACACCTGTTACATCAACAAAGACTGTTACAGATCACGTTAATACAGATGACTATGTAGCTAATGTTACTCAAACTATCAAGAAAACTACATTTGAAAAAGTTTTGAAAGAAGCAGATGTAATAATTACTAAACAAGCGGCTGGTTCTGCAGATATCGTCTTTACTATTGATAAGTCAGTTTCAATGGATTCTTCTATTCAAAATGTTGTACAGAATATCGAGAACTTTGTCCGTGATTTGGCTAATAAAAAAGTTGATGCTCGTCTTGGCTTAATCGCGTATGAGGCTGCTGACAATGTTCAATATTTCGATTTTAATGGATCTAAATTCACTAAGAATGTAGAGGAGTATATTAAGGCGCTTAGATCTATTCGAACATACGGCGGAACAGAAGAGCCTACAGTCCCTCTACATCATATTGCAACCTCAAAAGATTATGATTGGTCTACAGCTTCTAATAATCGTCGTTTTGCATTCTTAATTACTGATGAAAGTATTGATTTCCGTACTCCAGGCATTCCAACAGTAGAAGAGACTCTGAAAGCTCTTAAAGCAGCAGATATTTCTCTATCAGTTGTAGGGATGAGATACACAGAATCGACCTTCAAACCTTTAGTTGAGGGGACAAAAGGGCTTTATCTTAATATTAATCAAGAATTTTCTAGTCTTTTAAATCGTGATTTTACAAATCATGTTGTTAAGACTGTCCAAGAAGGACGTGTTTACCGCATCGTAACAGAGAAATATGACTTCTTAACAGAGGCGCATGTCGTACTTAAACCAAAACCTATCGGAAGCACAAAGGCAGTTTATCATACTTCTACGCTTTCTAATAAAGTATCTGAATTACCCAAAACTGGTGAAAAGGCATCTTCTAATTTATCCGTACTTGGAGTTGCCTTAATTGCAGTAGCCTCTGGTTTGACTGTTGGTGTTAAGAAAAAAGATTAAAGAGATTCTTTTCATATAGAAGGTAGAGGAAAGGAGTTTTGCACCATTTAGATTCTTTGCCAACTATAACAAGAAAAATAGTTAACAATGAGAGAGGGCCTCTTGGTCTTCTCTTTTAATATATTCAGAGCAAATTTCATATTCTACTCTATCATCTCAAAAAGATTTTGTACCTCTTTCTTTAGAAATAAAAGAGTATTTTCTTTTATCGAATAAATTCATGATGAAAATATCAGTCTTCAAAAATACATATACCTAGTGTTAGTAATATGTAAATGATTGAAATTAAAGTGTGTGATTTTCTACAAATATCTATCATTTCATCAATCCTATGATATTCTTAATAAGTCTCGTCTGCTCCTTTCTAATGACAATCCGGTCACTTTTCATTATAGAACATGTATTTTTCTGCATTCAAAGAAACTCTAAAATCATAAAAACGCATAATATAAGAAATTCAAAGAGTTCAATATTATGCGTTTTATTATGGAAAGTTTTACTGGATTTTCTCCTCAAATTTAATTTTTGCCTTGTCTCTTCTCTTACTTTATTCAATCTCCCATTTCTTTGCCAACCAACTGGAAAAGGCTAGAAAGCGCTCAGCCACTTGCTCATGATGCCCATAGGGATCAAAGACAAACTGACCAGTCGGATAGTGTTTCTGAAGACTGGTATGGATCTGCTCAGCATAAACTGGTGCTTGAGCCAAGCGATTGGTATGATGTGCTCCTTCTGTTTGACCATTCTGTAAATACAATAAACAGTCTAGATTTTTCACTGTCTCTTCCTTGCAGTAAGCCACAAAATCAGGAAACCAAAAGGAACCGCAGATAGAGAAGACACAGGAGACCTTGTCAAAATGGCAAAGACTGTATACTGCCGCCAAACCACCTAGTGAGTAACCTCCATAGGCAAGGCGATTTTTGTCCAGGCGATAAAGTGCCTGCAACTTTTCTAAAAGACTACCAAATAAATGACCATGATAGGCATTTGCCTGACCGCCAAAATCTGGAGCCCCCTCTCTCAGAGCAGATGCCTTCCATGGAGTGTAGTCGTCTAGGCGATTTTTAGAGGTCAAGCCCACTAAAATCACAGATTCTGAAAGGGATGATAGGAAATCCAAGTTTCCATCATTCAAGAGAATCGCTGGATAGGTTTGATTGGGATCATAAGTCGAAGGAAGGCTGACATTGACTTGGATTCCCTCCCAATCAAACTCATTATTTATTGATAAAGTCATTGATTTTCTCAAGGGAATCAATCACTGCTGGACCATAGTCCATCAACTCATCGTAAGAAATGGTCATGATTTTTTGATTCTTAATTGCAGGAACGTTTTCCAAAACAGCATTTTTCTTCATCAACTCTACTGCGTTGGCATCCAACTTTTTATTGCGGTCGCTGGTTACATAGATAATCAATTCAGGATCCATTGACACGAGATTTTCCAAGGTCAAGCCTGATGTTCCCGTTGCAACGTTTGTATAACCAAGTTGATTCAACAAGCTTTCTTGCAAAGCAGACTTGTATGCACCAAAGGTTTCGTCATTATAAGCAACCATAATCAAAGCCTTTTTCTTTTCACCTTGGCTTGTTGGATTTGCTTTCTTAACAGCGTCAATTTTAGCTTGTAATTGGGCTGCGTATTCATTAGCCTTGTCCTGAACATTGAAAATCATTCCAAGATTTTTAACGTCTTCTACAATATTCCCCAAATCTTGCTGAATCGTTGAGAGAGAAGCTTTTTGTGTATAGACTGGGATTTTATTTTCATTCCAAGTGCTAACTGTCCCCAAGGATTTTTCAGAAAACATCATGTTTCGACCCATCACCGCATCTGGCTCATAAGAAAGGACTGTCTCTTGTGAGACTGTTTTTTTATCGCCAATTTGAGGAATAGTCGCAATCGCGTCCTTGTATTTGTCCGTCACAGCATTGTCAGGGTTGAGCATGCCAGCAATTTTATCCTTCAAGCCTAACTCTAACAAGATTTCAGTTGTTGAAAGATTGTTGGTGATAACTTTTTCAGGTGCCTTGTCAAAGACTTGTTCGACTTCATTCCCCTTAGCATCATAGGTTTTGACCGTTAGTGGATAAGTCGTCTCTGTGCTGGCCTTTTGACTTGTTTCTGTGCTAGACTGTGTGATAGCTTTTTCTGTAGTAGTGTTGCCACAAGCTGCCATGGTTAGGGTAGCTACTGTTACGAGTAAAATGCTTAGTGTTTTTTTCATCTTGTTTTCCTTTTCATTTTTATAAATAGTGAATCATGGCTTGCTGATCCTCGGTCCAAGTAACCTGACTTTGAACGCCATATACAGTTTGCAATGACTCTGGGGTGATGGTCTCCTTTGGAGTCCCTTGGTAAAGGATTTCTCCCTCTTTCATCAGATAGAGATAATCCGAATAGCGACAAGCAAGTTGAATATCATGCAGGACAGCTAGAACATTGACCTTGAGATTTTTCACAATGGCCAATAAGTCTAGCTGATACTTGATATCCAGGTGATTGGTTGGTTCGTCCAGGAGCAAGAGAGTCGGTTCTTGCGCCAAGGCGCGGGCTAGTAAGACTCGCTGTTTCTCCCCACCTGAAAGAGACGAATAGAGACGAGTTTTCTTCTCAAGCATATCCACCTTGACGAGAGCATCTTGAACGATGGCATAATCCCTTTCCTTTTCCTTCTGTAAAAAAGAGAGGTGGGGAGTCCTTCCCAGCAAGACAATTTCCTCAACTGTACAATCAAACTGCAATTGATTAAACTGGGTGACAACTGCCATTTGCTTGGCTGTTTCTTTGAGTGACCAATGCTCCAGCGGCTTTCCATCTAGGCTTATCAAGCCTTTGTTCGCCTTTTCCTGACGATAGAGGAGTTTAAGCAGACTGGTTTTCCCACTTCCATTTGGCCCTAGTATCGTATGAAATTGATGCCCCTCAACTTTAAGAGAAACTCCTTTGAGGATTTTTTTCTCTCCTAGTCCAAAGTGGACATCCTGACAAATCAAGTCCATATCAGGTCCTCACCTCCCTTCGCCTACCTCCAACAATGTAAATAAAGAAGGGAGTACCTACTAAGGCTGTGAAAATACCAATTGGAAGCTCAGCATTGGGAATGATGACACGAGAGAGTACATCTGCCCAAATAACAAAGAGGGCACCCAGTAAGGCCGCAACGGGAAAAAGTCTCCTGTAATTCGTTCCTACTAACCCTCGAGCTAAGTGAGGAGTAATGAGACCAACAAATCCAATAATCCCACAGGTTGCCACTAAGACAGCTGTCAGCACAGCCACCATGGTCACATAAAGATACCAATAGAAGCGTAAGGGAATTCCCAAAGTTAAAGCAGCCTCATCTCCCATCATCATCGCATTAAAAACACGATACTGGGTAGAGAAAAATAGAAAGGCCAATCCTACTACTATAGTTGGCAGGACTAAGTCAGACCAGGTAGTTCCGGCAAGCGAGCCCATGGTCCAAAACTTAATGGTCATCACACTGTCAGCGTTAGCACCAACTGAGATAATAAAGTTGGAAAATGCCAGAAAAAGAGCATTGACCACTGTTCCTGATAAGATCAGACTAGAAGTCGTCATCCTTCCCTGCATAGAGGCAATGATGAGGACAGCAATTGTTGCCAAAATAGCTCCAAGAAAAGCTCCAAGGCTAATCATCACTTTTAAGCCAAGAATGATGCTCAAGGTTGCACCCAGAGTTGCACCCGCAGAGATGCCTAAGACATAGGGCTCAGCGATGGGATTGTTCACTGTGGACTGCATCACACTACCACACATGGAGAGACCAGCCCCTACTATCAAGCCTAACAATACTCGGGGGAATCTCATGTTCCATACAATGGCAAGAGTGGACTTGGAAACCTCTCCTATCTCAAGAGGAAAACCCAACCTGCTCAAAATAATCCGATAGGTATCTCCTAGATCAATCGCAACAGATCCCATAGAAACTGCTAGAAAGAGCGAAATTCCTAAAACAGCTAGCAGAACACCTAAAAGTAACACGAATTGCAGGTCCCGTCGGCTTCCAGAAAATTTGGAAAGCATGCAAACCTCCTTTGATAGAATCTTAAAAATTTAGAAAATTCTCATAAAAAGTATACCATATTTTCATTAGATGAACAAGGATAGAAACATATATAGAAAAAGCACTCTGATATCAGAGAGCTGATTTGAGCTCGGGCTAAAATCCTAGCGAAAAAGACGAAACTCCTTGTATTCATCGAACTCTGTGTCGTTTCCCTATTTTCATACGGATTTTTAACGCCCTTAGCATCATGATTCTTGCTGGCTAAAACGTTTATAGACTAGGCGACGAGCCAAAGATTGTACGAAAATGTTAGTGTAACAAAAAAATCTCCCCAGAGGGAGATGATCGGGTTTATTTTACCTTACAGTGCTAGGAACCGTAACCGAAGATTATACTTGAGTATATCGAGGTAAGGTGACAACATAAAAAGCCCTCTGAAATCAGAGAGCTTTATTCTTGCTGGATAAAACGTTTATAGACTAGGCGACAAGCCGAAGATTGTACTGATGGTACATCGAGGCGAAGGCAACGAAGTATAGAAACGTTTTAGACGCAAGATTAGCGACGAAGTCCTAGAGAGTTGATTAACTCACGGTAACGGTTAACGTCGTTTTTACGCAAGTATGCAAGCAAGTTACGACGGCGACCGATTTTCTTCATCAATCCACGGTAAGTAGCGTGGTCTTTTTTGTGTTGTTTGATGTGTTCGTTAAGGTGGTTGATTTCCCAAGTAAGGACAGCAACTTGAACCTCTACTGAACCTGTATCACCTTCGTGACGTGCATATTGTGCGATGATTTCATTTTTTTTCTCTTTTGAGATTGCCATGATGTTTCTCCTTTTTATTTGGCTTCATCCGAGTGACAGGTTGGCATGCCTGCAACCAAGAAGAAGTTATTTGTCTTTACGACAGTTCTTATTCTACCAAGAAGCAGGGACTTTGTCAACTGATTTACTGTTTAAAACCGTGAATTACTCTACTGATTTCAGGGCTTCAAGCATATCTACTTTTCTCAAGTGATGATTGACAAAGAGACCTAGTAAAGTCAAAATCACAGTCACTGCGACGATTGGAAGAGCATAGACTTCCCAGCTGACCTGAGGATAAAAGAGTATGGTGGCTGGTGAAATCATTTGAATCAAAAATTGATGTAAATAGTGGCCAGCTACCAAACCGAGAGCAATTCCCACAAGGGACAGCACTATAGTCTCGCGGTAAATATAGAGGGTCACTTCTTTATTATGGAAACCGAGAACCTTGATAGTCGAAAGTTCACGGATACGTTCTGCGACATTGATATTGGTGAGATTGTAGAGAATGACAATGGCTAGTAAAACGGAAACAAGGACAAGGATTGCCATGGTTTTATTGAGCGAACTAGCCACGGATTCAAAGAGGTGGATGGCCGTCGCATTTTGGACGACCCCAGAAACAGCTGCCTTTCCCATAAAGATAGCAGCTTCTTTCTCCGTATTGGAAGGTGTTGGCTCTTTTAATTTTACTAGGTAGGTATTGCCTTGCGGACTGGTGCCATAGACTTGTTCGTAAGTCGCTCTGTTGAGATAAACAAAGTGTCCAACATAGTTTTCAGAAATAGCCGCGACCTTGATTTCCTTCCCATCAAGCTCCAGCTTGTCTCCAATCGTAACACCTGCTAGTTGGGCTAATTTTTGACTCACGACCGCTCCATCAGTGACCTGCACCTCTCGCCCATTTTCCTCTAATTCGATAAAGGTCTTGAAGTCTTCTCTACTAGTAACCATCATGGTGATGGTTTGAAGCCCTGCTTTTCCTTTAAAATCTTTTTCAATGGATTTAGAGTAAATCTTTTGGTAAGCATGGATACGGTCCGCTTGCAAGGCACTTTCTAAATCGGCCTTCTCTTGCTCCGTTGAACTGCTCTTTTCCGCTACAATCATCTGGTATTGCTGGATTTGTTCAAATTGGCGCTCGGAAACTCCTCCCAAAGATGACTGAATGCCAAGACCAGCAAATAAGAGAGCAACTGAACCTGCAACTCCAAAAATGGTCATCAACATCCGTTGCTTATAACGAAAGATATTTCGCGCAGTAACCTTATGAGTAAAGCTCATACGACTCCAAATAAAGCTCAGGCGTTCCAGCAAAATCTTTGATCCCTTAACGGGAGGTTTTGGAAGTAAGAGTTGGGCTGCTTCATCGTGCAACTCCCTTCGCGCCACCAGATAAGCTGGCAAGACACTGGATACCCAACTCAAGGCTAGGGCAAGGAGGCTATAAGACCAGTAGAAATACTCCTGACTTTTCCCAACGACCATCCCAGCAGTTATAACATCTGAAATCACTCCTGCAAGAAGATGATGTCCTAGAAGCGTTCCTAAAACGGTTCCCACAGTTCCTGCAAGAAAACCATAGAGGACAAACTTGGCAATAATATCTTGATTCCGGTAACCTAGAGCCTTGAAAATACCAGCATTGGTACGCTCTTCATCCACAAAGCGAGTCATCGTTGTAAAGGTCACCATTGCAGCGACCATATAAAGCACAACGGGGAAGATATTCCCGACTGAACGAATGCTTGACGATGCATTGCTGTACATGAGGTAGCCTTGACCACCTGGCATGGTTTGGCGATTGTATACGTGGTATTTCGGCTCTGCCAGTTCATCAAGCTCTTTCTGACGCTGTTCAAGCTTCTCTTTTTCCTTAGTTAGATCACTCTCTGTCTGAGCCAGTTTTTCTTTTTTTGTCGCCAGTTCTTCCTTAGCTTTTGTCAGCTGTCCCTCGATTTGACTCTTTTGCGGTTCTGGTAAAGCGGTCGCTTGTTCTTCTTGCGTTTTCAAGCGACTTTCAGCCTGCTCTAATTGACTTTTGCCTTTTTGAAAATTACTCTCAGCTGTTTGAAGCTGTTCTTTGCCCTCTTCCAGGCTCTTTTGCCCATTTGTTTTGATGCTTACCAATCGTTTTTGACCATTATCGGAAAGTAAGTCTTGCAACTCTTCCTGATGTTGGGTTCGTTTGGTCTTATAGTCTGATGAAAAAGCATCCAGATTTTTTAAATCATCATAGCGCACACGCGCGATACTATAGACATCTGAGTCAAACTGACTGGGTAAAATCACTCCATAGCCAGCCAAGCTTCCATTTCCACTACTAGCACTTCCTAAATCTTCTTTAGAAAGAATTTCACCCGACTGAACAAATCCAGTAATTGTGAAAGTTTGGGATTTTAGGACGGACTTTTCTTCTTTCTTAGTAAAGGTAATGGTCTGCCCAATCTGATAGCGGTCTTTCCAGAAATCAGCCAAGGCAATTTCCCCATCAGCCTCTGGCAGTCGCCCTTCTGTCAGTTGGAAGGTTGAAATGCTCTCTGGTTTGGAATAAAGTCGAACCGCTTCTTCACTATTTTCAACGGTTAGGTCTGCCATATAACCAAACTCAACACTTACTCCTTGAAGGGTCTTTAGTTCGTCCTGGTCTTCTTTGTCAAAGCCATAATCAGCAATCACGGCCAGATCCAGGGTATTGGCTTTACGGAGATAATCCCCTGCCGTACGTTCCATATTTGGACTAGTCACTTTGAGCCCTACTAGAGCTAAAGAACCCAGCATCATCAAGGTCAAGATAGAAACAAAGCGTCCTTTTGAAGTCGTCACTGACTGGAGCAAGTCTTTTCGATATGTTTTTTTCATGCTAATACTCCAATGTTTCGATATCCTGTGGACGTTCATTGATTGTCATGCTCTTAACCGTGGCATCACGCATGTGAATCACCCGATCTGCGATAGGAGCTAGCGCGCTATTATGAGTCACGATAATCACTGTTGCTCCTTTTTGACGAGACATGTCTTGGAGAATCTTCAAGACTTGCTTCCCCGTCTGGTAATCCAAGGCACCTGTCGGTTCATCACAAAGGAGGATTTTAGGATTCTTGGCTACTGCGCGTGCGATGGAAACTCGTTGTTGCTCCCCTCCAGAAAGCTGGGCTGGAAAGTTATTGAGCCGATGAGCCAGACCTACGTCTTTGAGCACTTGCTCTGGATCTAGGGCATCCGCTACGATTTCTGAGGCCAACTCCACGTTTTCCTTGGCTGTTAGATTGGAGACTAGATTGTAAAACTGAAAAACGAAGCCCACATCTTCACGACGATAGTTTGTTCGTTGGTGCGAACTATAGTTGGCAATATTGGCACCATCAATCCAAATCTCCCCCTCATCATTGGTATCCATACCTCCTAAAAGATTGAGAACGGTTGATTTTCCAGCACCTGAAGCACCAAGAATAATGACCAGCTCCCCCTTTTCAATTTCAAAATTCACATCTCGATTAGCCACAATCTCCGTATCCCCAACCTGGTAACGCTTGTAGCTGTGTTTCATTTCAATATAAGCCATCGTCCTTCTCTCTTTCTTACAATTTAGTCACTCTTTACTATCATTATAACGCTTTTTCAACTAGTTGGAAACTAGAAGAAAAAACAAAAAAGCCTAGAATCCTAGGCTTTCTGTTTATAAATTATTTTCCAAGGTAGTATTCAGAAACTACGTTCAATTTTTCATCGAATTCGAATACCAATGGTGGGAAGTTAGGGATTTCCACATCCATGATTTCGTCGTCTGACAAGCGTTTGATGTGTTTTACAAGGGCACGGATTGAGTTACCGTGAGCTCCTACGAATACGTTTTTACCATCTTTAAGTGCTGGAGCGATTTTGTCTTCCCAGAATGGAAGGGCACGTTCCAAAGTCACTTTCAAGTTTTCAGCATCTGGGATAACTGAGTCGTCAAGTGAAGCGTAACGACGGTCAGTGTGAGCTGAATGTTCATCATCGCGGTCCATGTTTGGAGGCAATACATCGTATGAACGACGCCAGATGTGAACTTGCTCATCACCAAATTGTTCAGCAGCTTCAGCCTTGTTTTTACCAGTCAAACCACCGTAGTGACGTTCGTTCAAGCGCCATGATTTTTCAACTGGAACCCACAATTGGTCAGCAGCTTCAAGAGCCAAGTTTGTTGTTTTGATCGCACGTTTCAATACTGAAGTGTAAGCTTGGTCAAATTCGATACCAGCTTCTTTGATCAATTTACCAGCGTCAATCGCTTGTTGTGTTCCTTTTTCAGACAAATCAACATCAGCCCAACCAGTGAAAAGGTTAGCTTTGTTCCATTCAGACTCACCGTGGCGAGCAAAAACCAATTTTACCATTAGATGGATTCTCCTTTTATTTTTCGAGGTTACCCTCGTTTATCTATTCCATTTTACACAATTTTTCACAAAAAAGCTAGTGAAAATCAACGAAAAAGAGAAGAGCTTCTCTGTCTTCTCTTTTTCATATTATCATAATTGTTCTCAACAGAAAATGAAGCAGTTTCTCCTAAATAATTAAAAAACTACTACTCTTCAATTACAAATTTTTTCAAAGTTCCAAAGTAGAGTGAACCACCAATAATGGTTAGAATTCCACCTACCCATCCCAAAAGTGGAATCAAACCGACCGCACCACCTACAATGAGCAAAACAGAAGGTGCATTCGTAACACGTTCATCATCTTTATAATAAACAATAGCAACAATTCCCAATACCAAAACAGCAATTTTAACCAATAACAAAATAATTGAAATCCCTGTCAATGTTCCAAGTGTTACATCTGCGTCTTCAGTCGCTGCAGCAGCTCCAACAGCCATCATAAACATGATGACTGGCGCTAAAAGCAATACAATTCCTGAAATAAGACCAAAAATAGCGTTAACACGAGCAAGTGTATTTGTTTTCATAATAATCTCCTTAAAATTTTTATAGGTATTATTCTATCATAATTCATCTAAAAATTAAACAATCTTATAAAATTTTATAATAAATATTGATTTTCAAAAAATAATTTTAAGTTCTATAGTCTCTTTATAATTAGTAGAAATATAAAATTATGAGAAAACTGAATAGTTGATTATATTAATTATCTACACGGACAGGCCAGGAAGAACTTCATTTGAAGAAATGGACTAGTAAATTTTCCCATGATAAAACGCATAATATCAAGGTACTTGAACTCTTAATACTATGCGTTTTTATGATTTTAGTGACCTTTCTCAGTCCATTCTGATTATTTCGCTTCAAATCCTTCTGCGACTGCATCCGCAAAGTTTTCTTCTACGATGCTTGAACAGTGGTCACAGATGACTACGTGGTAGCTGCGTTCTGCTGTTGTTGGGTCAATACGACGGCAACGGTCACATACTTCACCTGCAGCGCGTTCAACTGTAAAGGCAACATCTTCAAAGCTTACTGCACCTTCTGGAGCTGCACCTTCTGCGATGGTTAATTCTGACACGATCAAAAGTTGAGCTACATTGCTGTCCACTGCTCCAAGAAGAGTTTTCACAACTTCGTTTGGATAAACTGTCAAGTGTGCTTCAAGCGATTTACCGATTACTTTTGCATTACGCGCTTCTTCCAAGGCTTTTTGAGCCTGTCCACGGAAGTCCATGAAGGCTGCCCAAGTATCCAAGATTTCTTCCTGGTTAGCAAATGTTTCCGCTTCTGGCAATTCTGACAATTGAACGAAGTCTTCAGCTTCAAACTCAAGATATGACCAGATTTCTTCTGCAGTGTGAGGAAGGATTGGTGTCAAGAGTTTGGTGATTTTGACAAGAATGTCATAGAAGACAGTCTGCATTTGACGGCGTTCGAGTGATTTGGCACCTTCGATGTAGACAACATCTTTCGCAAAATCAAGGTAGAAGGCTGACAAGTCAACGTTGATAAAGTTCACCAAGGCCTTATAGATTGTCAAGAATTCGAAGTTTGCATAAGCATCACGAATCGTTTTCACAAGTTGGTTAAAGCGGATGGTCATGTACTTATCAACTGAACGTAGTTCATCGTAAGCGACTGCGTCCTGAGCTGGATTAAAGTCAGATGTATTGGCAATCAAGAAACGAAGGGTGTTACGGATCTTACGGTAAGTTTCAGAGACTTGACTTAAGATATCCATAGAGATACGCACGTCGTTGCTTGAGTCAACACTTGTTACCCAGAGACGCAAGATTTCCGCACCAAATTGTTTTTCAACATCGCTTGGAGCAATGGTATTTCCAAGGGATTTAGACATCTTTTCACCCTTACCATCAAGGGCAAATCCTTGTGACAAGATTTGTTTGTAAGGAGCAACGCCATGGTTGGCAACAGATGTGATGAGTGATGAGTTGAACCATCCACGGTACTGGTCAGAACCTTCAAGGTAAAGGTCTGCTGGATATTTGAGTTCTGGACGGTTTACCACAACTCCATTCCATGATGAACCTGAGTCAAACCAAACGTCCATGATGTCTGTTTCTTTCTTGAACTCACCATTTGGTGAACCTGGATGGGTAAATCCTTCTGGCAAGAGATCCTTTGCATCACGTTCCCACCAGATGATAGAACCGTGTTCCTCAAAGAGTTGAGCCACGTGCTCGATAGTTTCAGCCGTCATGATTGGCGTTCCGTCTTCAGCATAGAAGATAGGAAGTGGAACTCCCCAAGCACGTTGACGAGAGATAACCCAGTCGCCACGGTCACGAATCATATTGTAAAGACGAACTTTACCCCATTCTGAGTGGAACTTCACTTTTTCAATTTCGTCCAAGATTTCTTGGCGGAATTTAGATACAGAAGCAAACCACTGTGGCACCGCACGCCAGATGATTGGTTTTTTTGTACGCCAGTCAAATGGATAGGAGTGAGAGATTTCTTCTTGCGCAAGGAGAAGATTATCAAGTTTTTCGATAACAGTTGGTACAACCTTGTCATAGAATTGACCTTCAAAGTCAGAGCCAGCATTGGCCATCATAATACCGCGTTCGTTAACTGTTACAGCAACTTCAAGACCGTTAGCAACACCGACATTGTAGTCGTCCTCACCAAAACCAGGGGCTGTATGGACGATACCAGTACCAGAGTCAGTCGTAACGTGGTCACCAAGGATAACCAGTTCATCTACAGCTGTATCCCATGGGTGCTTTGTCACGATGTGGTTCAATTCTTGACCACGGTAGGTCGCCAAAACTTGAACATCAGCCCAGCCAAATTTCTCAGACAAACTAGTCAACAATTCTGAAGCAACCACAAACTTACGAGATTCACCAGCTGGTTGTACGACTACGTAATCGATATCCGCACCAACAGTCAATCCACGAGAAGCTGTGATAGTAAATGGAGTTGTGGTCCAGACAACGATATAAGTATCAGTATCTAGGACACCTTTTCCGTCTTTGACACGGTTAGCATAGTAAAGGGAAGTTGAAAGCAAGTCATGGTATTCAATTTCTGCTTCTGCAAGAGCTGATTCAGATGACCATGACCAGTAAACTGGCTTGGCACCACGGTAGATATAGCCTTTTTTAGCCATTTCACCAAAGACACGGATTTGAGCCGCTTCATAGTCTGGAGTCAAAGTCACATAAGGATTTTCCCAGTCACCAGAAACACCCAAACGTTTAAAGTCTTCTCTTTGTTTATCTACTTGAGAAAGAGCATAATCACGGCAAAGTTTCAAGTACTCAACCAAGTTCATTTCTTTGCGTTTAACACCTTGTTTTGCCAATACTTGCTCGATTGGCAGACCATGTGTATCCCAACCTGGAATATAAGGCGCATAAAATCCTGACATCGATTTCGAACGAACAATAATATCTTTAGAAATCTTGTTCATGGCGTGCCCAACGTGGATATTTCCGTTCGCGTATGGAGGTCCATCATGCAAAGTGAAATGCGGTTTTCCTTGGTTCAATTCTTGACGACGTTGGTAAAGTTTCGCTTCGTCCCACTCTTTTTGCCATAGTGGTTCTTTAGTAGGAAGTCCAGCACGCATTGGAAATTCAGTTTTTCCAAGATTTAGGGTATCTTTGAGTTTCATTATATCTCCTTTATTATATAGACAAATTAAAAACCACGAATCGCTAAAAAGGACGAAAATCGTGGTACCACCTTTGTTCGGAAAAAGACTTTGTCTTTTCCCCTCTTTTCCCGTAACGTGGGGAACGTCCTGTCTTACTGCTTTCAGACTGGATTGCTTGAGAGGATAATCTGACCACTAGGGATTGCAGGACTCACACCGTCTCCTACTCGCTGGAAATATAGTTAGTCAGATCTTGTTCTCACATTTATTTCTTATAATATTGTAACGGATTCTTGTTGTGCTCCATGGCTAGTAGTTGAAGAAGCAGTTCCAGTTGCTGATGGCGATACTGAGAAATACTCTGCCATCATTTCTGAATCCTCATGTTGTGGCTCAACTGAATGAGACTGTATCTCTTCTACAACCGTATTGATATCTAACACATGACTTTCCGCTTGACTGTTAGCCTGCTGAGCTTCAAACTCAGCTAATTCTTTG
Organism: Streptococcus oralis subsp. dentisani; assembly: GCF_002096615.1. GTDB lineage: Bacteria > Bacillota > Bacilli > Lactobacillales > Streptococcaceae > Streptococcus > Streptococcus oralis_U. Next base: position 80,618 of record NZ_NCUX01000033.1, on the reverse strand, counting down.
TTACCTGCTTCGATGCGGGCTTGTAACTCCGCCATTTCTTCAGGTGAAAATTGGCGAGTCACATCAATCGGCTCTTCTTCTGGTTGCGAAGGAACAGCTTCTCCCAAGACCTCACCTACGACTTCCTTGAAGGCTTCATCACTTGTTTGGAGATAAGTCGCAGTCGGACGAAGAATATCTTCCCAATCTGAAGATTCGACAATTGCCAACTGGCTCTCAATCGTAGACTTGAGGCGTTGATGGAATACACGACTCTTGTTCTTCAACTCTTCTGTCTCAACAGCTACTTTCTTAGCATTATCTGTTGCCTGACGTAGGATTTCATTAGCCTTGTATTTCGCCTCTTCAAGGAGACGCTGGGCATCTTGCTCAGCCTGTTGAATAATATTGTTTGAGCGCTCTTGAGCAGCTTGCTTTACACGTTCAGCCGTATCTTGAGCAATCAAAACAGACTGGCTCAACGAATCCTTCATCTCATCAAAGTAAGATAAGCGCTCTTCTAAACTTCTAATGTGTCTTTCCATTTCGTGATTATTGCGAACTAAGTCCTCGTAATCACGAACAACAATATCAAGAAATTCATCTACTTCTTCTGGATCAAACCCTCTGAATTTCGTAGAAAAGGTTTTATCTTTAATTTCTAATGATGTAATTGGCATACTTTTCCTCACTTACTTAATAATAATTGGATAGTCAGTTTTATCTTATCCCTTTTAGTTTGCCCATTTTCTTTGACAATCTTCAGACGACCAAACTTTCTCACACTAATCAAATCCCCTACAGCTACTAGATAATCTAATTTTTCAACGGGGTGGTAGTTTACCTGAACAGATTTTTTCTCTATGAGTTGACTAGCCTGCTTTCTGGATAATTTCAAGGCACTTGATAAGAGGGCATCCAAACGAAAACTGGAAATCAAAATCTCTTGTTCTTGATAATTGATCTCAGATATGATTTTATCGGTGAAAGGACATTCCTCCAGCGACACAGGTAGTCTGGCAATCTTTTGTATCCCGTCCTGAAACAGAGGAATAAAATCACGATTGACAAAAATCTGTGCTCTCTTTTCATCTACCAAGATATCACCAAAGAGCTTACGATCAATTCCTAGTTGATTGATGATTGTCCCCAAAATCTTTGCATGTGTTAGCTGTTCAAATCTACTTGAATAACGGATCTCTAGCAATGCCATTTCAAAATCTGACAGTGTCGGACTGAAATAGTCCGGATACAGAAGGACACGGACAAATTCCGTATGGATATATTCTCCGCTACTCACACAGCCCAGTCCATAGGTCCCAGCCAAAACCCTCAATATCTGTTCCTGATGCGGGTTGACAAAAGCAGTGAGAACAGGAGCATAAGTATCTTCCACTCGCTTGATCCACTCTAATCCCTTATCAATAAAGGGAGCATCATCAAGGGAAAAGTGCTGGTAAATCGCTTTATTTGTCATCATAGTATCAACAAGAAACGAATCAAGCTGTCACCCAAAAAACGGACGATTAAGATTGCCAGCCAAATGGATAAATCCAAACCTCCAAATTGTAAAGGTAAACGGCGAAGTGGATCAACAATCGGTCTAATCAGTTTTTCCAGTAAACGTTCTAGTGAACTACCGTAAGAATTTGGAAACCAAGAGAGGAGTGCATAGATTAACAAAAGCAGGGAATAGATATTCACTGCATTTTGGATTAGACGAATTAGAAAAATCATTATTTCGCTCTACTTCGTTTAATATCAAAACCAAATTCCGCACTTTGAGAATCATCAGGCAACTTGATATCTTCAATATTCACAATCACATTGACTGGTGTCAACAAATACATTGTACTCGCAACTTTTTTCAGATTACCTGCCAAAACATGACGGGCACCGTCCAGATAGTCTAGACAACGACGAGCCTGAACCTCTGTCATGTACTGGAAGTCAATCAAGATACTTTCATTTCCAGCCAATAAATCCACAATCTCTGTTGCATCCTCATATTTTCTAGGATAACGAACATCAATCGTCACTTTTTCATCTGTACGATGGCTTTGCATAGCCAATTCTTGTTGACGAGCATGTAAGCGAGTGATGTTTGCATCTTTTGAAGTGGTTGATTGAAACTGCGCTGGCAGTTCTTTAGAAGCTGAACTCGATGAAGCAATCATCTGCTCATCCTGAGGTTGATAAGTCGCAGTTGTTTCTTCCCCATCTTCTGTAAAATAATCTATAAATTTATCAAATCTATCTTTTAAAGACATAGATCTCTCCTATTTAAAAAATGCTGTGCCGATTCGAACAAAGGTCGAACCAAATTGAATCGCTTCCTTATAGTCACGACTCATCCCCATGCTCAACTCTGTCATCGGCATATTAGGAATTTGTTTTTCCCTAATTTCTGCTTGCAGTTCCTGAGTTTTCTTGAAAATTTGTTTCAATTCATCAGAATCTGCCTCAAAAGGAGCCATGGTCATCAAACCAACATACTCAATCTGATCTAGCTGAGCCAAGTCTGGCAAAAGTTCTAGTAATTCTTCTTTGGAAAAACCGTGCTTGCTTTCTTCTCCTGAAATATTGACCTGTAGGAAACACTTGATAACATGATCTGTCCTCTTTTGAATCTCCTGTGCCAATTTCAAGGAATCTAAAGCATGAAAGTAATCCACAAAAGGGATTACTTCTTTGACCTTCCGTCTTTGTAGCGTTCCAATCAAATGCCAAGTGACGGGGAATTCTTTTAACGTCTGATATTTTTCTAAAAATTTATCAACACGATTTTCACCAATATGATGAACACCCAGGGGAAGCAAGGCTTCCGCCGTTTTTACGTCCACATATTTCGTCACTGCAATAATTGAAACAGAAGCCGGATCACGATTTGCTTCTCGGCTAGCTTCAGCGACCTGCTGAAAAACGAACTCTGTATTTTTTTTCAAATCCATTGATTAACGATTCTTGAAGAATGGAGGTGTGTCCAACTCATCTTCGTCCTGATAAGTCGGTGCTTCGAAACGTTCTACAGGTGATACGACTGAATCAGTTTGACGAACGATTGATTCACGGCGCAAGTCCCAATCACCAAAAGCAGAAGATTGACTTGTTTCAAAGCGTCGTTGGCTTTGTTTTGGTAATTCTGCTGTATCTTCTAGGTCAAAATGACGATCAAAATTTTGAGGGTGCGGTTGTCTTGAGGCTTCACGACGAGCCGCTTGTTTTACTGGAGAACCAACAACTTTTTCCACTCGCTCTTGACGAACACCTGTCGCTACAACAGTAACACGGATTTCATCCTTCATGCTTTCGTCAATTGATGTTCCAAGCCAGATGTTTACACCTTGGCCAGCTGCTTGGTTGACGATTTCTGAAGCTTCTTCTGCTTCAATCAATGTCAAATCAAGACCACCAGTAACGTTGACGATGACATCCTCTGCCCCATCGATAGTTGTTTCAAGAAGTGGAGAGTAAATTGCTTTACGAGCCGCTTCAACAACGCGCTCTTCACCACTACCAATACCGATCCCCATGAGGGCATTGCCTTTGTTTGCCATGACAGTTTTCACATCGGCAAAGTCAAGGTTGATCAAACCTGGGTTGGTAATCAAGTCTGTAATCCCTTGAACACCTTGGCGAAGGACGTTATCTGCCTCGCTAAGAGCTTCAAGAAGCGGTGTCTTCTTGTCAACAATTTCAAGCAAATTGTTGTTTGAAATGATCAATAGGGTATCTACATGTTCACGAAGTTCGTTGATTCCTTCTACAGCGTACTGACCACGTTTGCTTCCTTCAAATCCAAAAGGACGTGTCACAACACCTACTGTAAGGGCACCAAGATCTTTAGCAATACGCGCTATCACTGGAGCAGCACCTGTACCAGATCCTCCACCCATACCAGCAGTGATAAAGACCATGTCTGCACCGCTGATTGCTGCTGTCAATGCTTCTTCGCTTTCTTCAGCAGCCTTACGACCAACCTCAGGTCGACCTCCAGCACCCAAACCACGAGTCAACTTTGGTCCGAGTTGGATAACTGTTTCAGCTTTTGTACTACTTAAGGCTTGTACGTCTGTGTTCGCCGCAATGAATTCTACTCCTGAAACACCTTCGTCGATCATGCGGTTAATAGCATTACCACCGCCTCCACCGACACCAATTACTTTAATAACTGCACCTTGAGCAGCTGCTGTATCAAATGAAAATGTCATAATTTCTTTTCCTCTTTTATTCATCAAACATGCTTCCGATCAAGCTACGGAAACGGTCTGTTAATTTCGGTTTATCTTGAGAACTTGCTTGGAATTCGTCTCTTGGAGCAAGGCCACTGTCAGGTGTGATTTCAGTTGCTGCAGTAGCTGGTTGCACTGGAGTTGATTGTATAATCGGTGTTACACTTTGATTTGAAACACCAAAATTAATTGGTTTTTGGCGAAGGAATTCATCTCCTCTGACTGCCTTTTGAGCCAGAAGATTCACTTCTGTCAATTTACCTGCAAACTCAGACAAGCTGATCACATGGGCAAAAGCAGGGTTGCGAATTCCCACTTGATTTGGCACATAGAGTTTCACTCGAACACCAAACACTTCTTGCGCCAATTCGACAACTCCTGGTAAAATCGCATTTCCGCCGATCAGAACGATACCACCTGGTAGATCCAACAAGTGTCTTCTGTCTAACTCCTGTTTAATTTGATCAAAAATATGTTTGATACGTGCTGAAATAATTTCTGCTAAGTAACTTTCTGTCACTTCAACGGGCTCTACTTCACCAATGACTTCAACTTGGAAAGTCTCGTTACTTGCTAGTGGAACATAAGCTTCACCATAGTTTAGTTTCAAACTTTCTGCGATTTTTTGGGAAGTTTTTAAGACTTTGGAAATGTCTTTAGTGACATATTCTCCACCTTCTTGGTAAATATTTGTAAATTGCAATTCTTGATTGCGAATGGTTGCAACTGTAGTCTGTCCACCACCCATATCAATCACTGTCGCGCCAAACTCACGTTCTCCCTCATTAAGAACTGAATTTACAATCGCTAATGGTGAGATGATGACGTTATCAACATGGATTCCCACACGCTCCACGGTTTTACGAAGGTTATGAAGAATGGTACGAGGTCCTGTGTAAAGTAAGCCACGCATTTCCAAACGCACCCCCATCATGCCACGAGGGTCACGAATACCTTGGAAGCCATCTACGATAAATTCTTCTGGAATGAAAGTAATCACTTCACGATCAGGCGTCATGCTCTTTGTCAAAGCTGATTTGACAACATTCTCTACGTCTTGATCTGTAATTTCTTTTGTATCTGATGTTACAGGAATCATTCCTTGAGTTGGTTCAACCTGCAAGAGATTTGCTGGTAAACCAACATTGACAGACTTGATTGAAATTCCTGCCTTCTCTTCTGCCTGGGAAATTGCGGATTTAATTGCTGAAGCAGCAGCCTCAATATCAACGATAATCCCGTCTTTGACACCTTTACTCTTGGCATTGCTAACGCCAATTACATTTACTTCACCATCTCTATGTTCGGCAACCAGCACTTTGATGGAGCTAGTTCCGATATCTAAGCCTGTAAAAAAACCATCTCTAGTCATTACATTGCGTCCTCTCTGTCTTCCAAGTTTCTCACTTCTATTTTCAATAACTGTGACGAGACACAGCTATTCACAAAATATTATAACACAAAAAATCCAATCGTGCTTAGTTTTTCATAAATTTCCTCTAGGTTTTTTGTAAAAGTCTTTTAAACAATTTTTCTCAGGAGCAATCATTATTTTTATATCCTTACAGCTATATTTTGCATATTTAATCAAAAAAGAGAAGGCCTTTTTAAGCTTTCTCTTGAATCATTTTTTCTGCTCTTTGTTGCAAAAAGACCTCTAGTACTTTTGCAGTCAAACTGATAGCTGCTACCAACACACTGGACACGATGAGGTAATTCGCTAATAACCCGTGATTTCCCACTAGTGGTGGTTTATTTAAAAAACCATAATCCCCACCTACAACCAAGTTAACAACTCCTATCAAGGCATTTAGAGAAAATGTAATCACTGTCACATTCTTCAAATTGAGCAGGGAAGCTTCATAATTCTTAAACAAGTATAGGAGCGCATTCCCCAAAAGTGCCACATGTCCGATGATAAAGGACAGGATGGTCACGTGTGGAAACGGATAAGGGTCAAAGAGTGGGTATGCCAGAGCTGCAGTTGCTCCAAAGGTTCCTAGAAGTGCAAAGTATTGCTTGTACTTGGAAGTCCCTGGAATCAAGAGCATAACAAACATGGCGATACGGCAATGATAGAAAGGCAAACTTTCTGATAAGGGCATGTGATGTCCCCAATACCAGCTATACAGAACAATCAGTTGAAGAGACTGAAGGATCTGAATAAAGCGCTGGTAAGCCACCTTGTCACGGTAACGATATGAAACATAGAAAGTAAGAGCCAATAAACTTAACAAACCAATATACCAGTGGAGTTCAAACTGGGGCGGTTCTGATATCTGTGTGGTAAATAATTGTTCCCACAAATTCATATTCTATTCCTCGTTCATCTAGCCAGAGTAGTAGAAAGCTCACTATTCTAGCTTTTAAATTTTTTTGAAAAAGCTTGATTCTATACCATGCATAGAATACTTGCTGCTTAAATTCGCAACCTATTATATCATTTGTATCGCAGAAATTCATCTTACAAACACCCTTTTTTGATTTGCAGACTTCTCTAGTATAACCTAATCAATATATTGCTCTCTTTGTACCTGATAAACCTGCCAAAGAATCTCCATCTGCTCCTTGGTGATGCGTTTTTCAGACAAGGCTGGTAGTTGGTCAATGGAAAAAAATTGAAGGTCAGCAATCTCTTGATTTTCTTGAAATCGTCCGTCAAGAAGCTTACATTCAAAGACAAACTTTGCATATTGTTTGCTCTGTAGTTGGAAACGATTGGTGTCAAAAACTGCAAGTAACCTTTCAACTTTAGCTGTAAAACCGGTTTCTTCTTCAATTTCTTTGAGAATATTCTCGGTTGGAGAATAGCCGACCTCACCAAAGCCACCTGGCAAAGCCCAACTTTCCTCTCCTTGCCCTCTGACTAGACATACTTTTTCATCCTCAACAATCCAAGCACGGACGTCCATCAGAGGAGTTGCGTAAGCGGAAGTTGGTCTCAGGAGCTCTGTTACTTCCTCTTGCTTTAGTTCTGTAGTTTCTCTCAAAATATCAGATAAGATCGCACGCAAGTCCTCGTATCGCTCACAGTCAAAAGGATCTTTTTGTAAAGGTTAATCCAGTATCCGTAATAGCTAGTATTCTTTGCAGATACTTGGTAAAATCACTTGCATTCATTTTCTAAACTTTCTACCAACTTAGCTAGATTCATAGAGTTCGAGCCTTTGAGCAGAATTTGGTCATTGGCACCGAGGCTTTCCTTGATCTGCTTGACAAGGTCTTCAAATTGATCTTCGCTCGCAGTTTTCTTAAAGTAGAATACATGACCGATTGGAAACATTTGACTGGCCAGTTGAGCCAATTCAGCAATGTCTTCTCCGTAGAAAATAACGGTATCCAGCACATCTGGGGAAAGGCTCAAAATCATCTGGTTATGGAGTTGGATAGATTGGTCACCAAGTTCCTTCATGTCTGCTAGAACAGCGATTTTCTTGCCCCCTTCGTTGGCTGGGATGGCAGAGAATGTCTCCAAAATCAACTTCATAGCAGTTGGATTGGCATTGTAAACATCTGACAGAATATCTGCTCCGTTGGCAGCTTTCTTCCACTCAGTACGATTACGCGTCAAGTCAAGATTTTGGAAGGCTTGACGAATCTGTTCCTCTGACACTCCTTCTTGCAAGGCAACGTAGGATGCAATCATAGCATTGGTGGCATTGTACTTACCAGTCACTGGCAAATCAAGGGTTTGTTCCAAAAAATTAGCCTTAAAGGTCAGACTATCCTTGCGCTCAACCAAGTCTGTGATTTCCAACTCTGCCCCTTGCCCAAAACGAACTACCTTTTTATCAGTAGGCAAGTAGTCCTCTACAATCGAATCAGCTGGTGCTAAGAGAACGGAACCCGGAGCCATACCATCAGCAATTTGCATTTTGCCTTTAGCAATTTCCGAACGGTCTTTGAAAAAGGCCAAATGGGCTTCTCCAACCAAAGTCACGATGGCTGTCCTAGGATGAGCTAACTCAGACAAGAGATGGATATCTCCCAAGTGATCCTGCCCCATCTCCAAGACCAACTTTTCTGTCCCTTCAGGCATGTGAAGAACCGTGTAAGGAAGCCCAATCTCATTATTGTAATTGCCTTGAGTTTTGTATGTCTTGTAGGTTGTTGACAGTAAATGCGCCAGCATATCCTTAGTCGTCGTCTTGCCATTTGAACCCGTAACAGCAAAGACATCTACATCCGTTTTTTCAAGATAGTAGGCTGCGAGGGTTTGAAAGGCGGTCAACACGTCGTCTACTAGAATGTAGGGATGATTTGTAACTTCTTTCTCAGACAAGGTTACTGCTGCGCCATTTTCAAAAGCTGTTTCGATAAAGTCGTGACCATCACGCGCACCCTTGAGCGGAACAAACAAATCTCCAGCAGTGATTAAACGACTGTCAAACTCAGCCTTTTCTAACTGAGCGTCCGCAAAAAGACTAACATCATTTTTAGCTCCAACAGCTTGGGCAACTTCATGGATCGTTAATTTCATTTCTACTCCTTTAAAAAGGGTTGAAGCCCGAGAACTCTAATCACTTTGCAGTGATGGTTCTGGCTTCTACCCTCTCTTTCATTTTTATAGCAAATGCGCTTCGCGCTTGTCAAAACTTTGCTTAGCAAGGTCAACCAAATGCTCGATTAGGTCTGGGTAGCTGATTCCCATATTGTCCCATAGCAGTGGATACATAGACCACTGGGTGAAACCTGGCATGGTATTGAGCTCATTTAGGAAAATCTCGCCCTGATCTGTATAAAAGAAATCGCAACGAGAGAGACCGAGGCCACCGATCGCACGAAAAGCCGTTTCTGCATTTCGACGCATGACAGCTACCACATCATCACTGATCTTGGCTGGGATATCCATGGTAATCTTGTTGTCAATATACTTGGCATCATAGTCGTAGAAAGCAACATCCTTGACCACTTCACCAGGAAGTGTACTCTTAACATTGTAGTTGCCCAAGAGACCAACCTCGATTTCACGAGCATTCACCCCTTGCTCTACCAAGACACGGCTGTCATATTGGAAGGCAAGTTTCAAAGCTTGACGGAGTTCCTCTTGGTTTTCAGACTTAGAAATACCGACACTTGAACCCATGTTTGACGGCTTAGTAAAGACTGGATAAGTCAACTTTTCCTCAACTTCAGCGATTTTAGCAGTCATATCATCCCCTTCAACGATGGCTACATAAGGAACTTGGGCAATCCCGGCAGACTCCAAGACACGCTTAGTCGTGATTTTATCCATGGCAAGGCTGGATGACAAGATATTACAGCCAACATAAGGCATTTTCAAAACTTCAAGGAATCCTTGAACAGAGCCATCTTCTCCCATCGGACCATGAAGAACTGGAAAGACCACTGCACCTTCTTCGTAGATGGCACTTGGCGCTATTTTCTTGTCCCAGTCAATAGTCGCATTGGTCATGAGACGATCTTCTTGACCTGGAGTCTGGCTAAATTCTTGCGTCTTGATAAAGTCACCTGACTGGCTGATGAAGAAAGTCTTGACTGTGAAACGGTCGTAGTTGACCGCACGCATCACACTTTCAGCTGAAAGGACAGAGACTTCACGCTCTGCACTCCGCCCACCGTATAAAAGAATAATCGTTTGTTTCATATTGTTTGTCCTAATTCTAATAGAATACTCGTTCTTTAGTATATCATATTTGCTTCTTTTTTGAAACTTGGACATGGTGTTGGTAGTCAAGAAACATAAAAAGAGACCGATAACAACAAAACTCGGTCTCCCTGTTTTTGTATGAATGAATTGAGTTCGTAAATTTGTCTACTCTTACAACTCTGTCCGATTTTCAATAGCTCGTAAGAGTGTGACCTCATCCGCATACTCGATATCTGCTCCCACGGCGAGACCTCGTGCTAGACGAGTGACCTTGATACCAGCTGGCTTGAGGAGACGAGAGAGATACATAGAGGTCGCTTCCCCATCTGCTGTCGCATTGGTTGCCACGATCACCTCTGAAACCTCACTATCCATGAGACGAGTCATGAGACTCTTGAGATTGATATCGTCTGGGCTGATGCCATTCATAGGAGAAATGAGGCCGTGCAAGACGTGATAGAGTCCGTGGTATTCTTGGATATTTTCCATAGCAGCCACATCACGACTATCCTCTAGCACCAAGATGGTTGTCTGGTCTCGAGTCGGATCCGTACAGATAGAGCAAGGATCGTCATCGGTCAAGCGACCACAGATGGAACAATAGGTCAACTCCCGCTTAGCAGACAGGAGATTTTTGGCAAATTCATTGACATCGTCATCAGACATTCCAATGGTATAGAAGGCTAGGCGGGTAGCCGTTTTAATCCCGATACCCGGAAGCTTTGAATAACTATCGATCAGCTTGGCAATAGGTGTTGGATACAGCATAAGTTCCTTTCTAATTCATTGGATGGTGTTGGTGATAAAGATTGATAATATCGCGTGCAATCGAAGGTCCGACACCATTTGTAAGATTAGTGTTATGAGGAAATACGACTGCAACAGCGATTTGGGGATTTTCGGTTGGTGCATAGGCGACTGCGTTGGTATTATTGGCTTTTTGACCGCCATTAACGTAACTTTCGGCAGTACCTGTCTTTCCACTGATGGAAACGGCTGCACCATTTGAGAAGGCACGACCAGTTGTCAGAGCGCTCGTTCCATGCGAAACTTGATAGAAACCTTGCTGCAAGATAGCCATGTCTGCTTCTGAAATATTAACCTTGTTCATTTCCTTGGTGGCTGTTTCTTGAACCAGACTTCCCAACCCACCTTGGTCATTGTTTCCATAAACGCCTTCAACGATATGGGGAGCCAGACGCACACCATTGTTTGCGATTGTTGCGACATACTGGGCTAACTGCATCGGAGTATAGTTATCAAACTGACCAAAGGCATTGTTTAGATAGTTGGCCAAATCAAATTCTTTTGGTATAAATCCTGTTGATTCATCTGGAAGATCAATTCCCGTTGAAGCCCCGAGTCCGTATTCTCCAAAGGTTGACCGCAATTTGCCCATAGCTGTATCTAATTGACTCGTCGCTACCATCATATTGGGTTTATAGGTCTGTCCCATAATTCCCAGAGCTGTTTGCACCATGTAGGTATTTGAAGAATATTCCAAGGATTCAACCGCTGTGATAGGGAAAGAGCCATAGGACAAGGTATACCATGAATTGATAGGAGCCGACCCTTGGAAAACAATCGGCTGGTCTGTCAAGGTTTGATTGCCTGACAAAACTCCATTTTCCCAGCCAGAGCTGATGGTTGCTGCCTTGACGACAGATCCTGGTACAAAGACATTGGTAACTGTCCCTAGGGAGTCTGGACTTAATTTCCCTGATTGGACATCATGCTTGACACCTGACATGGCTAGAACTGCACCTGTTTTAGGATTGAGAGCGACTGCGTAGACTCCTTCCGAATATTTAGCGCCACCATTACTCAACTCCGAGTTAAAGTAGCTCTTAAGCAGGTCATCCACTCCATTTTGGAAAGCTAGGTCAATCGTTAGTTTAATATTGTTTCCTTTGCTTCCTTCCTCGATATTTTCCACACTTTCCATATTTCCATGTTTGTCGAGGTGGATTTCCTTGACGGAGCGTTTGCCTTGAAGAACATCTTCATATTGCTTTTCAAGATAAGAAGTCCCTACTCGGTCATTGAGAGAGTATCCTTTCTTGAGATAAGCGTCAACTTCCTCAACTGGAAGACCTGACTTTTCACTTGAAACGCTGCCGACGATAGACGATAGAGAAGTGTCCAGTACTTTACGATCCCATGAGGTTGAAATGCTGATACCTGGCAATTCCTTGGATGCAGAAGCCACAAGAGCAACTTGGGTATCATCTAAGGCATCCGTAGAAATGGTACCCGTTGCAAAATTTTCAACAGCATTGAGCTGACTAAAGAGATAGATTTCTTTTTTCTGGTCATCTGTATAATTGAGTTGACTCACGTCAATACTTTCAACCGCATTATTGTAGAGAGTTGCTTCCGATAAACGGTTCCCATCGGAATCCAGACGTTTGTCACTTGGCAGAGCCTCGACTGTTTTTTTGTAAATATCCTGGTCCGCCAGGTAATAGTCTGCAATCTGTCGATCAGTCAGATCAGGGGAGGTTACATTTACATAAGTCAGCAGTTTTTTAGCCGTCTCCTTTAACTCTGCCGCCGTCATCTTATTGTTTCGTGTGAAAGAAACAACTTGCTTGAGTGTGTTTTCTACCAAGGGTTTACCTGTTGCATCATAAATCTGCCCTCGAGCTGAACTGGTTGTCACCCTAGTCTGGCTGGCTGATGCCAACTTTGCTTCATAGAAATCTTTATTCAGTACCTGCATGTATAACAATCGACCGATAATGGTCATAAAGAGCAGGATAACTATCGCAAACAGTAAATTAAGCCGAATCGGAATCGAATGGCTATTGAATTTTCTCATACAACTAAGACTCTTTTCTAGAAAAATTTCAGGTTTCACTGACAAATTCACCTAAAAAAATGGTAAGATTTGACCAGAGACCAGTACATTTCATTGTACCATATTTTACGGAGAAACTCTTGGAAAAGTCGAAGCATTTTTTGACTTTTAATCGAAAATGCCTTTTTATTTGGTTATCCTAACTTCTATGATATAATGATGTTAATAAGCTGGCAATCGTCAACTTTTAAGAGTTTGACTCATGAAAAGGAGCTCCATGAAAAAGCAGGATATCGCAACTATTATTGATCTTCATTTTGAAGAATTAACAGAGTTAGAACAGGAAATCGCTCGTTATTTCTTGCAGGTAGATACGATTGTGGATGATCTATCATCGCAACAGGTTACTCAAAAACTGCATGTTTCCCAAGCTGCTCTTACCCGTTTTGCAAAAAAATGTGGCTTTACTGGCTATCGAGAATTTGTCTTTCAATACCAGCACCAGGCTAGTAAACCGGACACTCATTCGCACAAACACAGTCCTTTGACCAAACGTGTTTTACGAAGCTACAGCAACCTACGGGAACAAACACAGAATTTAATTGACGAAGAACAACTGGAACGAGTTGCCCAATTAATCGATGACGCTGAACGAGTTTACTTTTTTGGGACGGGAAGTTCTGGTCTGATTGCCCGTGAGATGAAACTCCGTTTTATGCGTCTAGGTGTTGTCTGTGAAGCTTTGACCGATCAGGATGGCTTTGCATGGACGACCAGTATTATGGATGAAAATTGTTTGGTGCTTGGCTTTTCCCTATCTGGCACTACCCAATCCGTTCTAGATAGTTTGTTGGATGCCAAGGAAATGGGGGCTAAGACCATTCTCTTTACCAGCGCTCCAAACAAAAATAGTCAGGCTTATACCGAAACAGTCCTCGTCGCAAATCATAGCCAATCTTCTTACATCCAGCGTATTTCCGCTCAACTCCCTATGCTCATTTTAATAGATTTGATTTATGCCTACTTTTTAGAAATCAATCGCGAGAGCAAGGAAAAAATCTTTAATAGTTATTGGGAAAACAAAAAGCTCAACGGCTATCGTAGACAAAAACGCGTTAGAAAATCCTAGTTTGGTTGAGCCAAACTAGGATTGTTTTGTTTTGAAATGATAATAGGCTCCATAGGTGGTCTTTCCAATTTTTCTCTTTGTGCTGATGCTTTTTTATCTGTATTTTTCAATTCTTCCATAAATTCTCCTCTCCGTTTTTTAATCTTTGACAACAAAAAAAGGAAGTATCAGCTATTTGCTTTTACTTCCTTTCTCTAATTTTATTTAATTGTTTTGCTTCGACAAGCTGAGATTTAGATTTTAACCCTTACAGAAAATAAAACGGGCTATTCTCCTGAAATGTGTTCTATAAGATTATAGTTTAATGCAAAGTGTAGCTATATAATCATTTCCATAACGTGATAATCGATGTCTTTTGTCACATGATTCATAAAAATCGATCATAGCGAGACCATTTTTTAGTTGTCCTCTAATCTGAGTTTCTAAGGTATGGCTAAATTCATATCCATATTCTGGATTGATGGTGATTTCGCCTTCCTCTTCAAGCTCTCTTGAATTAAAAGGTAGTGAAAACTTTAAAAGTAATTCCTCATCGGGTTTGTCCCATACAATGTCAGCATCATACATATATATCCAAGGATTCATAAATCCGACCATTAACAGTCCACCCTTTTTTAATACTCGAGCGGCTTCTTTATACATGTTTTCTAAATCTTCTATATATACATTTGAAACTGGATTAAAAACAATATCAAAAGTTTCATCTTCAAATGGAAAAGGTTTTGTCATATCGCCTTGAACGGTATTGATCTTTAAGCCTTCTCTTTTAGCAACCATCTCGTCTCTTTCTAATTGTGATGTAGAAAAATCCATGATGGTGACATCATAACCTTTTGCAGCAAAAACGGGACCCTGCTGACCACCACCACAAGCTAAACCTAATATCTTTTTTCCCTTGGCTTTTTCAAACCATTCTATCGGAACTTTTTTCCCAACAGTTAAGGCAACAGAAATTGGATGTTTTCTAGCTTCTTCTAATTCTTCATGTGTCAACGGCTCAGTGTAGTCATTTTTTACATTATTCCATCTATCTTCATTTAATTTTATATAATTGTTCATCTTATCATCTCCTCGTAATTTTATACTATTTCGATTTAAGGTGAATATGTTGCCATTACAGTTTTATCACCTCTACAAATTCTAATTTGTCAATTCTCATCCATCTCATTATATCACTTTTTCTTCTTGGCTTAGTTTAGTTTTTAGAAACAAAGTAAAGAGCTTGCGCCGTCTTCTAAGATTATCTTAAAGGATATCTCCTCTCATATATTCTTCTACGGTAGGAACTCTGCTCCTATCGTTCATTTTCTTTGTAATTCTTCTTTGTCTTTCTCATACCTATGAAGCAAGGTCGCATAATGGTCTTGATAGGTCTTTCCGCTACTTTTCATATACCTTGACAGTTTTTCCATCATCAAAAAAAGAATTAAGCAAAACAGTTTTCACTCAAGTAGTGATCAAGTGTTCTTCTTAATTCTATAATTCCAAACTAGGATTGTTTTGTCTTGAAATGGTAATATGCACCGAGCATCCCTGCTGTATTTTGGTGATGGGCAAATTCTAATCGTGTTTTTTCTGCCAGACTTGGTACCAAGGCCGCCTTCAAGGCTGTGCGGATCTTCGGTTTGAGGATAGCCTCTTGCCCCATGATACCGCCACCGAGAATGACCACTTCTGGATTGGCAACGTAGCAAATATTTGCCAGACCTTTTCCAAGGTAATCTACCATTCGGTCAATCCCAGCCATGCAGATTTTATTTCCTTCAGTAGCTTCCTTGAAAATGCGTCGGCCATTCCACTGATCAACTGAATCTCCGTGAGCTGCTGCTACATACTCCACCAAAGCTGTCGTAGAAGCGAGATCTTGGAAAGCTCCATCCTGCATATGCATATAACCGACTTCGCAGGCCGAATTGCTAAATCCATGGAAGACTTTCCCATCCATAATCAAGCAACCACCTATACCTGTTCCAATGGTCAAGCAAAGAGTGACACTCGCTCCCTTGCCTGAACCAGATACTGCCTCAGCCAGACCTGCACAGTTGACATCATTTTCAATCTCACAAGGAATAGCAAAACTCGTCTCGATTTCCTTCTTGAACTGGGTCCCTGCATAGTTAGGGATTTGCGGGCCAGCATAGAAAATCTCGCCTTTGTCGGGATCCACCATTCCTGCAGAAGAAATGGCAACACCTGCTACTGGGCCTTTTTCTAAATAGCTGGCTACGATATCTTTGGTCTTTTGTAAGATATGGGGGCCACCCTTATGCGCCTCTGTTGGCATTTCATGTGATTCAACAAGCTGGCCTTCTTGGTCAATCAAACCATATTTGATGTTGGTTCCACCGATATCAATTGCAACGTAGTGTGTCATAAATACCTCCTTATGGATTAGAGGAAGCGCTCCTTGGTTTCACGAATCAAGGCTGCAGCTGCTTCTACAACTGGTCGATCTTCTTCAGTCACTGGTGTCAATGGCGAACGAACTGATCCAATGTTAAGTCCCTCATTGATTTTCAAGACTTCTTTGATGACACCGTACATATTTCCATGTGCAGAAGTGAGTTTACCAATGATTGCGTTGATCGCATACTGCAATTCACGCGCTGTTTCCAAATCTTTCTCAGCAATCAACTGATTGAGTTTCAAGAAGAGTTCTGGCATCGCACCATAAGTACCACCGATACCAGCTTTAGCACCCATGAGACGACCACCTAGGAATTGTTCATCTGGACCGTTAAAGACGATATGGTCTTCTCCACCGAGGCTCACAAAGGTTTGGATATCTTGAACTGGCATAGAAGAGTTCTTAACACCGATAACACGTGGATTCTTCAACATTTCAGTATAGAGACTTGGAGTCAAAGCAACACCTGCTAACTGAGGAATGTTGTAAATTACGTAGTCTGTGTTTGGAGCTGCTGCACTGATATCGTTCCAGTATTTGGCAACTGAGTATTCTGGCAAACGGAAGTAAATCGGTGGAATCGTTGCAATGGCATCTACACCCAAACTTTCTGCGTGGCGAGCAAGTTCCATACTATCCTTTGTATTATTGCAAGCAACGTGAGCAATGATAGTCAATTTTCCTTTGGCAACGGCCATAACTTCTTCCAAAATCAACTTGCGGTCTGCCACACTTTGGTAGATACACTCACCAGAAGAACCATTGACATAGAGACCTTGAACACCTTTATCAATGAAGTATTGGACCAAGGCACGCGTACGCTCTGGACTGACTTCTCCTTGATCATCATAACATGCGTAGAAGGCTGGAATGACACCTTCGTATTTTTTCAAATCTGACATAGATTTTCTCCTAAGATTTCTTTTTTTCTGCTGAGAGCAGTTCTATTCTTTACAAGTTTAGTATACACCTTGTGAAAATCGCTTTCAATATCTTGTATACACTTAGATTTTAGTTTCTACTTGTATTTTAGAAACTGTAACGATTGAAAGTAGTTTCAGAAACACCTCATCCTACTGGTATTTGGCAAAAATTTTCTCCATCAATCCTGCTTGGAGAAAGACTAGCAAACCAAAACCAAAGAGGATAAAGGCTGACCCACCCAAAAGGAGAGTGAAGGCGGATAGATAAAGAACCATCACTATGAGAAAGAGAATGGCTAACATGAGGAAGAACCATGGAAAGTTAAAACTTGCTAAGATAAGCCCCTTTTGCAACACTTCTTTCCAAGACAAATCATAGCGCGCAGCAATGGGATAGCTAGCCAGCATCACCAGAGTGAGGAAGATGAGAATCCCTAAACAAATAGCTTTCACAATCTGAAAAGGCAAAGCTGTCTGTCCCCAGAAGAGATAGAGATCTAAAAGACTCAGCAAAACAATGCCCAACTCAAGCAAACCTAACTGGAAACCCAGTTTCAGATTTTGCTTGAAAGCTCTCAGATAGGTTCTGAAAACAGGGACTCGCCTGCTTCTCTTAATCTCAAACATGGTTTGGTAGAGGCTGATTTTAGCCACACCAATCGTCACGATGGGCAAACAAGAGACGACAAAAAGAAGATTGGCTGTCACGATATCCAAGACCTTCTCACTGAAACGCATGAGAAAATTATCTGTATCAAATGCTGCCTTGATAAGGCTCACTCCTTTTTGTGCCATGTTTGCTCCTCCTGATTCTTTTAATCAATCAAAATTTTAAAGAGATATTTGCGAACCTTCTCTTCCATACCTGCATAGCCATTTGGCTGGTGCGGTTCTCCTGGAAAGAAAATCGCAAAATTGTGATAACCCAACAAGAGTGGGTAGCGTTCATGACAATGGACAAAACCAATGTCACTCGCTTCATCGAATGCTACCGCCTCATCTTTGATACGTGAACCGTAGCTCGAATATTCATGTCCTTCTACCAGCAAATGCAAATCTGCATAGTTCTTATGATGCTCAAATTGATCATTTTCAGCTTGATTGAGGACATTTTCCTGAACAACTAGAAAGACTTTTTCCCCGTCAATCTCATACTTACCTAGTTCGAAAGAATCCTTACGGTGCTGGTAGAGATAGTCGATAGCCTTGTCTAGATTGGGATGGATCCCCTTGTAAAAGGCGATGTTTTTCAAATCGTCAAAAATCATACTGTTTCCTTCGTTTCTGATAGTTACTATTTTTCAGTTTCGAATTATCCTTTCTCTATTTCCCTATAAAAGTGCGGACGGAAGCAAATTCCTTCGGTATTTCATTCCTAATTTTTGAGCCTTTTGCTCTTTCATCGTCAGTCTCAAAAATTCCGTCTAAGATAAGCGTAAGATGCTTATCTTAGATACCACTAAAGCGGGAAATAGTTACCATAAAACGAACCTACTCTAACTAGTATCATGAAAAGAGTTCATTCTTAAGTTTATAAGTGTCTGACAAAACTTCACGAAGTAACTGCATACTCTCCATTTTGTAGACACTTATAACTCTGTATTCTCTTATACTCAATGAAAACCGAAGAACAAACTAGAAAGCTATCTGCAGGCAATACTTAAGTATGTCAAGGTGATGCTGACGTAGTTTGAATTCGATTTTCGCAAGGTCTTATCCTTTAACAGCTCCCATAGTAATACCCTGTGTGAAGGATTTTTGGAAGACAAGGAAGACTGTTACGATTGGCACGGCTGCAAGAGCTGCACCCGCCATGATCAAACCATAGTTGGTTGCCATTTCGGCCTGCATGGTCGCAACCCCGAGTGAGATAGTCAAGTTTTGACGTGAAGTCAACATAACCAACTGCATAAAGTAGTCGTTCCAAGTATTGATGAAGGTAAAAATCGCAAGGGCTGCAAATCCTGGCTTCACAATTGGGAAGGCTACGCTCCAGAAAGTACGAATCTCACCACAACCGTCGATTTTAGCTGATTCAAGCAATTCTGTAGGGATATTTTCACTGAATTGTTTCATAAGGAAGACCCCAAATGGCCATCCAATCAAAGGCAGGATAACTGCCCAAAGAGTATCGTGAATTCCCATGAAGTTAACGATACGTACCAATGGTACAAGGACAACTTGTTTTGGAAGAGCCATGGCAGCGATAAAGACTGCAAAGAGGATGCGTTGACCATAGAAACGTTTTTTAGCCAAGACATAACCTGCTAGAGAAGAGGTTGCACAGACTAGGAACATGGTTACTAGTGAGATAAATACAGAGTTCCACATCCACTGCATAGCAGGGTTTTGCACCATGAGTTGTTGGAAGTTCTCCATGGTTGGCATTTTAGGGAACCACTGTGGTGGAATCATAATGGTATCAGGCTGTGATTTGAAGGCCCCTGTCAAGATCCAGTAGAATGGAAAGATGAACAGTACGGTCAACAAGAGCAAGATAATCGTTGAAATAACAGTGAAAGCTGTTAAGGGTTTCTTTTGTGTAGGTTGCATAACTGTCTCCTTTCTTTAGTATTCTACGTCGTTTCCGAGGATCTTGAATTGAGCAAAGCTGACAATGGCAATCATCACTGCCAAGAAGACACCGATGGTATTTGCATAGCCGTATTCTGTCAATTGGAAGGCTTTTTCGTAAAGGTAGTACATGAGTGTACTTGTTGAGTAGTTTGGACCACCAGATGTCAAGAGCTGAATCAAGGCGAAACATTGGAATGAGTTGATAGTCGTAATAATCGCGATGTAAAGAGTTGTTGGAAGAAGGCTAGGCCATTTGATCTTCCAGAAGACTTGAAATTCAGTCGCACCGTCAACACGCGCTGCTTCAACAAGTGAGTTGTCAATATTCCCCATAGCAGCGATATAAAGGATAATCGGTTGACCAACAGACGTTGTCAAAAGGATGATCATAATCGCTAGCAAGGCCCAGTTTTTGTCACCCAGCCAAGAAATGTTTTGGCTGATGATGTGGCTTGACTTAAGGACAAAGTTTAGAATCCCTGATAGTGGGTCATAGATCCATTTCCATACAACCGTTACGGCAACACTACCTGTAACTACAGGAAGGAAGAAGACGAAACGATAGAAAGAACGGGCAATGGCATTTTGATGATAGGTTTGAGATGCTACAAAGAGCGAGAAGAGAACCACAATCGGAACAGATCCAATAACCAGGATAACGGTATTGATCAAAGACTTCACAAAAACAGGGTCTTTAAACATGCGAATGTAGTTGTCCAAGCCCACAAACTCAAATTTCGTCATGGAGTAGTTAAAGAAACTTGTAATGAATCCCATAACCATAGGAGCCAAGACAAAGATGACAAAGAAGAATAACACTGGTGCTAGGAAAGCGTAGGAAATCACTGTTTCCCGCATACGAATTTTATTGACTTTCACAGTCGGCACCTCTCTTTCAAATAGAATAGTTTTTGATTTTCTTGAACTGTTTTAAAACCAAAATGAAATTTTTTAAGATTCGCTTATGTAAGAACTTCATTTTAATTTCGTGACAGTTCCTTACATTTCAAACAAAAGTCCCCCTTTTCTTACACCATAGTGCACAGGGAAAAGGGGGGGAATCAATCTGACTTAGTGCTTATTGTTTTGTAGCTTTTTTGATTGTTTCGTTAGCTTTTTCAGTGAAGACTTTCAAAGCATCCGCTGGTTTTTCGTCACCATTTGATACAGATTGCAACATTGGGAACCAAAGAGTTCTCATTTCAGCAAATCCATCGATAGTGTTGTAGTATGGTGAGTAGTATTTAGTCCAGCTGCTGATGGTTTCCATACGTTTGTCATCATAAAGTTTGCCAAATGATGTACGAACTGGGAAGGCACCTGTACGAACAACGTCTTTAGGACCCCATTCTTTGTCATCTGCGATGAATTGAACGAATTTCTTAGCTGCTGCGACTTTCTTGTCGTCTTTGTTGTTAAATACTGCAAATCCATTTACAAGGTATTCAAGAGATGGTTTACCAGAGTCTGATGGGAATGGTACTTCTACCACGTCTACCTTACTTGCTTCCAAGAGTTTCGCTTGGATACCGTTTTGAGCTGGTGCCCAAAGGATTGTGTATGAAGTTTGACCATTCGCAAAGTTTTGGATGTCTGCTCCACCGTCAAATTGTGAACCATTGTTCAACAAACCGTCTTTGATCCAGCTAGCAGCTTTTTCAAGACCTTTGACGAATTTAGGATCGTCTGTTGTATATTTTGTTACATCTTTATCTGTTACAGAACCGCCATAAAGGTTTGCGATGAAGGCACGTGTTCCTTGGTCTCCCCCTTGACCAGAACTGAACAATGAACCTGGTGTATATCCTTTATCTTTAAGCGCTTTCAAAACTTTTTCAAAGTCATCAGTTGTCCAACCTTCTTTTACAAGGTTTGCAACTCCAGCATCTTCCAACATTTTCTTGTTCATAGCCATGTAGAATGGAGCTGAACTGATTGGATACATGTAAGCTTTGTCTCCAGCCTTACTTGCTTGTACGATGTTTTCGTTGTTGACATCTTTGACGAATTCGTCTGTGAAGAGGTCGTTCAACTCAGCCAATTTACCATTTTTACCGTATTGGATGATACGCCCTGGTGCGTCAAAGAGTACGTCTGGCGCTGTTCCTGCTTCGATGGCTGTTGTGATCTTTTCTGGACCTGACTTGAAGTCGATGGTTTCCAATTTCACTTTTACATCTGGATTTGCTTTTTCGAAAGCTTCGATGATTGATTTTTCATAAGTTCCAACACCGTCACCCGTTTTTTCTTGTGTGAAGACTGGGAATGCCCACCAAGTGATTTCTGTTTTTCCGCTATCGCTTCCTGATTTTCCAGCATCTTTACTTCCACCAGAGTTCCCACAAGCCGCAAGGCCAAGAATCGCAGCACTCGCAAGTACTGTACAAGCTAGTTTTCTAAATTTCATTTGTATTCTCCTAATTGTTAAGCGTGTCCATATTGGATAGTGAGTAAGCTTCTATTTGTATACGTTTTCATTTTATCCGACGCATCGACCACTCTCCTCTGTTTTGAGATTATGTTATTTAAGACCGGCAACAAAGCGTTCCGTGATCTCTTTTGGTCTAGTAATAGCTCCACCGACAACAATGCCTCGTACCCCATATTCAAGAATTTGTTTGGCTTGTTCTGGTGTATGAATTTTTCCTTCAGCGATGACGTCCACACCGGCATCGCAGAGTTTTTTGATCAGTTCAAAGTCTGGACCATCTACCTTAGGACTATAAGAGGTATAACCTGATAGGGTTGTTCCAACAAAATCAATCCCTGCTTCAACTGCTGCAATTCCTTCTTCAAAAGTACTGGTATCAGCCATCAAGAGTTGATGCGGATATTTTTCTTTGACTTGTCGGATAAAGTCCTGAATTTCCAAACCATCATAACGTTCACGTTTGGTACAATCCAGAGCAATGACCTCAATGTCTAGTTCAGCCAGTTCATCAACTTCTTTCATAGTAGCTGTAATGAATGGCTCCTGCGGCGGATAGTCACGTTTGATAATCCCGATAATCGGGAGTTTCGTAACCTCCTTAATCTCCTTGATATCGCGAACACTGTTTGCTCGGATACCGACTGCTCCACCTTGCTCAGCCGCTTTGACTAGCAAGGGAATGACTCCTCCCGCTTCTGTATAAAGCGGTTCATGAGGAAGTGCCTGACAAGAAACAATGATTCCATCTTTGATTTGTTCAATCAAGGCTTCTTTGCTAATCTGTGGCATCCCATTTCCTCCTTTTCTTTGTTCCTATGGGCTTATTATATATCATTTGTTAAGCGCTTTCAATAGTTTGTAGTGGAATAGATTTCAGTTTCAAAACTATTTTATAGAACAGACTATCCTGAAAGTAGTTTCAGACATCTTAGAATTTCTTATTAGCACACCTTGAGCCGAAAGAAAAAGATAGCAGACTGAAAAACCTGCTATCTCCTTCTATTTTTACAAAGCCAAATGATTAAAATTATTCTCTTACTTTTCTCTCTTTTTCCCCATTGCAAACAAGCCAAGGAAGAAAGCTGTTAATCCTAGTGAAGCTAGGAAGCCACTCTCCTTGTTCCCTGTATCAGGAAGTTTCTGCTGAGCAAGAGGAGCTTTGTAAGTATAATCTTCTTTTTTAGTAAGAGTTACAAGTGAATCAATTTCCTTGTATTCTGCGATTTCATGCACAGCTGCCTCAGCGCCATTCACACCACCTTTGTACTCTGGTACTTCATGGACTGCGGCTTCAACAGCATTAAGCCCGCCTGTAAATTCTGGCTTTTCAACTGTCGGAGCTGCCTCTTCACCCGCTGTGCCTAATGGGTCTGTATACTCTGGGACTTCATGAACTGCGGCCTCAACAGCATTAACTCCGCCCGTAAATTCTGGTTTTTCAACTGTTGGTGCTGGTTCCTCACCCGCTGTCCCTAGTGGGCCTGTGTACTCTGGTACTTCATGGGCTGCGGCTTCAACAGCATTAACCCCGCCTGTAAATTCTGGTTTTTCAACTGTTGGTGCTGGTTCCTCACCCGCTGTCCCTAGTGGGCCTGTATATTCTGGCTTCTCGACTGTCGGAGCTGCCTCTTCACCCGCTGTGCCTAATGAACCTATATATTCTGGAAGTTTATGGACTGCGGCCTCAACAGCATTAACTCCGCCTGTGTATTCTGACTTCTCGACTGTCGGAGCTGGCTCTTCACCTGCTGTCCCGAATGGGCCTGTGTATTCAGGCTTATCTACTGTCGGTACTGGCTCTTCGCCGGATGTCCCTAATGGGCCTGTGTACTCTGGCTTATCTACTGTCGGTGCTGGCTCTTCGCCGGATGTCCCTAATGGGCCTGTGTACTCCGGCTTATCTACTGTCGGTGCTGGCTCTTCACCCGCTGTCCCTAGTGGGCCTGTGTATTCAGGCTTCTCTACTGTCGGTGCTGGCTCTTCACCCGCTGTCCCTAATGGGCCTGTGTACTCTGGCTTATCTACTGTCGGTGCTGGCTCTTCGCCGGATGTCCCTAATGGGCCTGTGTACTCCGGCTTCTCTACTGTCGGTGCTGGCTCTTCACCCGCTGTCCCTAGTGGGCCTGTGTATTCAGGCTTCTCTACTGTCGGTGCTGGCTCTTCGCCGGATGTCCCTAATGGGCCTGTGTACTCCGGCACTTCATGAACAGCAGCTTCACTTCCGTTCATTCCATTTGAAAGTTTAGCCCCTGCCACAGAGACTGGTAAATTATGCATACTTTCAATTGCACCTTCTGCCAGACCTGTAACTTTTTGTCCCATATCCTCTGAATCCACTGTAAATAGGAGGGTTTTTGTGTCATACTGGGTCATGAAGCGTGCTGTTTTACCATTTGCCAATTGAAGGGTTGGAGCCTTGTTGACCAATACTTCCGAATCAAACTCCATCGCAAGAATGCCTGGCCATTTTTCAATCGCGTATTTCACTTTTGCTTCTTTAGGAGAAATCCAATCCTTGGTCAAGAAATCCCAGTTGAATTTCTTATAGGATAAAGTATAATCGTTTTGATTGCCATCCGCATGCTCATAAAGCAAACCATATTCGCCATTTCCGAGATCTTGGAGTGAGTTGTAAGCAAACTTACCACTTTGTATAGGATTGTGTTTAAGCCATGTCAACTCACCATTCTCCTCAACACGAGCCAGGTGAACCAAACCATTGTTGCGTCCAGGACCACCAGCATTGCTGAGTAGAATGTATTCCTTTCCTTCATGCATGGTGTGAATAGCGGACATTTGAACATAAACGTCTTTTACTTGAGGATAACGTTTGATTTCCTTATCCCACGTTGCTCCCCCATCATGACTGGTCGCAACCTGAAGATCGCCAGTCAACCCACGCATAAAGAGCTTGAGATCCCCATTATTCAACTGAACAACAGTTGACTCCGTATTTTGGGCACCTGGATTATTCATGTTTGAAGAGTGAATGGTTTGGTTGCCTACCGGACGGTTATCATTAACTGCTTCACCTGCTTGCCATGTTTCACCATGATCATCTGAATAAATTACACGAGATGATTGAGAACCACTTAGGTAGGAAACGTTGTTTGTTGTATAAACTGGAATCACCAGTCTTCCCTTATGAGGTCCTGTACGTAAGGCAATCCCAGTACCAGGTCCAGTTCCTAGGAAGTGCATCCAATCTTTCCGAATCCCATGAGTAATATCTTTTGGTGCAGACCAAGTCTTCCCATCGTCATCACTATAGGACATCCATAGGTAGTTGGTATTGGAAACTCTAAAAATATTCTTCTCACTATACTCAAAATAAATATTTCCGATTAGCTCATTCCCTTTATACAAATCTCCCTTATCGCTATAGGCTGGTTTTTTAGGGTCAACGACAACACGGTAATCTGTCTTTCTATTTTGAGGGTCGAAAACCTCTCCGTTTTCTCGAATCGTATAGCGACCTGATTCTCCTTGCTTATATAAAACTTGATAAACTTTATCTCCCACTTGTTCATAAGCTTTCGGAGCTTGCCCCGGCAATGAAAATACTGCCTTACTTTCAAGGAACATGTCATAAATTGCAAAAATTCTCTTTGTTTCAGGGTCTTGCACCAAGGCCATATCAATATTGACTGGAGATGGCCAATCTGCATGTTTAGCGTGCTCATTGTCACGAGGATTTGAGATTACGATTCGGTCTCCCCATGTTTTTCCATTATCTGAGCTGCGACGAACAACCATCCCAATATCTCCCCAGTCAGAATGGTGCAAACGTCTTTCATCTGTTCCAGCAATCAGTGTTCCTTTATCTGTCTTGAGAAGAGCTGGGATACGATAACTCTTGATACCATCTTTATTTGGTTGATTGTTCCTACCACCTTCAAAGACGTCTTCTTTCTCAGTGACTTTTGCGCCCTCAGGAAGTTTCTGTTCCAATTCACCTCTTTCAAATAATTGACTCCGTGTTTGAACTTCATCTGGTGTTAAAGCACGATCATAGACAGTTAGGTTTCGAACTTGTAGGTTTGAGGCCCAAACTGTTTTATTGCCCCGTTTGGTTGCTCCAAGTTGAGCTTGATTAACATCTGGCATATCTTTGATGAAGTTACCAGATTTTAGACTTGTTCGAGATAAGACACCGTTCACATAGAGACGAACTCGACCATGAGGTAACTCCGCTGTCGGTTGTTCGACAGTAAAGGTTACGGAATTCCATTGTCCAGGGCGAACTTTCAAAGGAGCATCTGTATACTTATCATAGAACTGCTCCCCGTTAGCGCCTCGCCCTTCAATCAAGGCAGTATTATTAAGAACAGACATCGTAAAATACTCATTTTCTTTTTTATCACTTGATACTGAAAATAGGTTGTAAAATGATGGTGCGTTTGCGTCTGGCTTAAACTCCATATGAACTGTAGCATTTTGAAGTTTCTTTAGTTTGTCTAGTTCACTTGACAAATCAACTCTCTGACCATTTGCTGCATTTGTTTCAACATCTTCTTTTTCAAGGACAGGATTGGCATTTTTTAAATCTCTTGAGTAATAGTCACGAGGAATAGCTCCCTGATCCTCTGCTTCTTCTTCCTTATTTGCTTCTTCTGCAGGGGTGTCTGTAGATGATGGAGTTTCTGACTCAGGATTGTCATTTTTTTTCAGGTGATCTTGGTCCACCTCAACGCCATGGTCTTGAGCAGCTACCAATTTATCCGCCAAGTCCTTATCCAAATGAGCAAGATTTCCTGAAGACACTTCTTTTGGTAACTCTGATAAACCTTGGCCTTGACCAGATTCGACAGTTTCTGTATTAGCTCCTGCTGCATTGGCTTGTTCTTGAGCTAAGACTGGATTTACTCCAAATACTACTGTACCAATCACTACCGATGCCGCCCCAACTGCAAATTTTCGAATTCCGTATCGCTGTTTCCGATGTAAAGATTTGTAATTCATATTTGTCCTTTCATTTTTCATAAAATAAAGCGCTTTCTTTTTTTCTTAAAATTTTTAGTTCCTCCAACTAAACAAGTAAAAAGAAAGTAATCAACTGAATGAGACCTCCCATTCTCCAAACGTCCACTGTTCTTATTCTCTGACCAAACAGCGGAAAGTTTCCTCCTTTCGCATAATACCTTTCCCTCATTATACAATAAACTTTGAACTTTATAGCTAAATTGATATAGAATAGATTTTACTTTCAAGAATAATTTAATATTTTAAATTTACAAAAAGTACTTTCAGGGATTTTGATATAAAAAAGAGAGCTAGTGCCCTCTCAAAGTTATTATTTTACATAGGAAAAAGGAATTTCACTACCACAGAGCCAATTGTAGACTTGGTCATTGACAAAGACATTCATGGCTTCGTGGGCATATTCAGGCATGATGCGATAGGACTTGTCGCAGGTCAGACGGTTGTAAATCGCAAACTGGGTAATGGGATAGCAAACATCGTCATCCAAGCCCGTAATCATCTTGACCTCTCCTTTGATACGATGGGCAAGATTCTTCACATCGATATAGGCAAGAGTCGCCATGATTTCCTCCTCTGTTTCATGGAAGGGATCGTGGAACTTGAAATAACGGAAGAGTTCGTCATAGGCTTCACTGGTATTACCAATCTCAAGCACTCGTCTAAAGTCAGACAAGAAGGGATAGATGGCAACTGTTCGCTGAATTCGAGGATTGAGCGCTACTGCAACCAGGGCTAAAGCCCCTCCTTGTGAGGCACCATAGCTAGAAAGTCTTTCCTCATCTACCTGTGGCATACTAGCAACAATTTCGACCAACTGGTAAATATCCAGATAGACATCCTTATAAAAGAGGTGGTCCCGACCTTCCACAGCACCACGGATGATATGCCCCTTCACCGTATTTCCTAGTGGAGAACGCAGGCCATCCTGCGAATAGCCCGACTGGCCTCGAACGTCCATAGAAACAACACCGTAACCAGCCACAGTATAGGCCAGCATGTCAGCCCAATCCCAGCCACGTCCCATGTATCCATGGAAATGGAAGATTAGCGGAACCTTCGCCTCTGTCTTTGGAAGGACGATGCGTGCATAGACTCTTCCTTCATTAGTTCCCTCAAAGGTCAGCTCATAACACTTGACCTGGGGAATATGGAAATCCTTTTCTTCCAACTGGTAGGTAGGAAGGACTGAAACTTTTTTCAATTCCTCATCCCAAAAAGCATCAAAGTCTTCTGGGACCTCATCTCTTCCTTTATATGTCTTGATTTCTTCTAGCAAGGCTGGATTTTTCATAGCATGCTCCTTTTGATTTGTAATCGCTATCATAACTGTAGCATATCTAGAAAAGCAATGCAAGAAAGAATGGTAAACAGAAAGTGATTTTAGATTCTCCTCCCTCAAACCTATCATCTGAAAGTAGTTTTAAAACAAAAAGAGCGTTTCCGCTCTTTGGTTATCAATAGGTGCTAGCTCCTTTCTCTAGTTTGACGGTTTGGAATTTCTTTTGGTAGGTCACTTTAATCGTCATATGAGAGTCCTCGTTTCATTTTGATGACTCTAGTATAAGACCCAAACCTAAAAGCTAGCTTATAGATTTCTTAGAAAAGGCTTAATCCAGATGTTCTCTCTTTTCTAGATGGAGAGCAATCAGACGCCATTCTGTATCCTCTTTCCAACCTTCTATCGAACTAATGTAACTGGCAACCTTCCTGGCTTCTTCTAAAATCGGAAAGTCTTCGATAATATCAGCCACTTGAAACTCTGGAAGTCCTGACTGTCTGGTTCCGAAAATCTCTCCAGAACCCCGCATTTTCAAATCTTCCTCAGCAAGGACAAATCCGTTGGTGGTTTCTGTCATGATGCGCATGCGGTCTTTTCCAGACTCGGTCTTGGGATTGGCGACCAGAACAGCATAGGACTGCTTGTCTCCCCGACCAACACGACCTCTGAGCTGATGGAGCTGGCTGAGACCAAAACGGTCGGCATCCATGATGATCATTACCGTTGCATTGGGGACATTGACCCCAACCTCGATAACAGTTGTCGAAACTAGAATATCTGTTTTTCGCTCTTTGAAATCCTGCATGATCTGGTCTTTTTCGTCACTCTTCATCTTACCATGTAGGAGAGCCACTTCTGCCTTACCTGCAAAATGAGCCGTCAATTCCTCTGATAAGGCAATGGCATTTTTCAGATCCAGAGCTTCTGATTCTTCAATCAAGGGAGAGATGACATAGGCTTGGGAACCTTTGTGAATTTCTCCCTCTAACCAAGTCAAGACCTGAGGCAGCTGCTCATGCTTAATCCAGCGAGTCACAATAGGCTTCCGCCCTGCTGGCATCTGGTCAATAATGGAAACATCCATATCGCCAAAGGCTGTGATAGCCAAGGTTCGTGGAATCGGTGTCGCTGTCATCATGAGAACGTCAGGATTATCTCCTTTTTCTCGCAGAATACGCCTTTGCCCCACACCAAAACGATGCTGCTCATCGATGATAATCAAGCCAAGGCGAGCATAATCCACCCCATCCTGAATCAGAGCATGAGTCCCGATAATAAAGTCGGCCTCACCCTTGGCAATGGTCTCCAAGACTTCTCTTTTTTCTGTAGCTTTTAAGGAACCTGTCAAGAGAGCGAGTTTTAAGTCTGGAAAAAGGTTCTGTAGACTCTCAAAGTGTTGCTCTGCTAAGATTTCTGTCGGTACCATGAGAGCAGCCTGGTAGCGAGCCGTCACCGCCGCAAACATGGCCAAGCCAGCAACGACCGTCTTTCCGCTCCCTACATCCCCTTGTAGGAGACGATTCATGTGGTGATCCGACTTCATGTCGGTTAATATTTCTCGTAAACTCTTTTCCTGAGCTTGGGTCAGGGCGAAAGGAAGATTTTTTTTAACGGCTGTCACTTTTTCCTGAGACCAGTTCAAAACCAGACCGCTTCCCTGAACTCTATTTTCAGACTTGAGCGTCTGCAACTGCATCTGAAAGTAAAAGAGTTCCTCAAACTTGATGCGACGAAGAGCCTGCTTATATTCTGCCAAATCCTTAGGAAAATGCATAGCACGAACTGCCTGGCAACGGGACATAAGTTTGTATTTATCAAGTAAAGACTGGGGAAGATTTTCCTCTATCAAAAGGTCTAATCCCTGATCAAAGGCTGTCTTGATGATCTTGACCAGACTGGCCTGACTGATTCCCTGAGCCAATCGATAGACAGGCTGGAGGTCATCTTCCACCTGAGCTAGAACCTTCATCCCAGTCAGACTAGCCTTGGCACGATCCCATTTTCCAAAAACAGCAAGAGTTGCTCCCAGCTCTATCTTATCAGCTAGGTAGGGCTGGTTAAAGAAATTCACCGCAAAAACGACTTCTCCCTGCTTGAGGCTAAAACGTAGACGATTGCGCTTGAAACCATAATACTGAACACTGGCAGGAGTCACGACTTGACCAGAAAGAACCGCCTTTTCCCCATCTTCCAATTCTAGCACCTGCTTGGTTTTGAAGTCTTCGTAACGGAAAGGAAAGTAGAGCAAGAGGTCTTGCAAGTTTTCAATCCCTAGTTTGGTGTATTTCTCTGCTGACTTTGGCCCCACACCAGGCAAGACATGCAAGGGTTGATGTAGATTCATGCTCCACTCCTTTCTTTTTTAATAATATTCTCTCGGAATGCGGTCGCTGAGGAGACAAACCACCTCATAGTTAATGGTCCCGCGGTAGGTCGCTACCTGAGTTGCTGTGATTTCCTTGTCGCCGTTGGTGCCGATCAGGGTTACTTTTGTTCCTAGCGGGTAAACCTTAGGCAGACGAATGGTGATTTGGTCCATAGATACTCGTCCGACGATTGGGCAAGCTTGACCATCTACCAAGACAGAGAAATTCTGCATGTCTCGTGTCCAACCATCCGCATAACCGATTGGCACCGTCGCAATGACTTGCTCACTATCCGCCTGATAGGTCGCCCCATAGCCCATGCAAGCTCCAGATTGCACTGTCTTGACATGGACCAGGGCAGATTCCAAACTCAAGGCTGGAGCCAAGTCATAAGGTAAGTCTAGAACCTCTCCACTTGGATTGAGACCATACATGGCATCTCCCATACGGACAGCGTTAAAAATAGTCTCTGCATGCCAGAGGATCGTTGCCGAGTTGCTGGCATGAACTAGCTCTGGGACTTCCTTCATACTTGCCAAAATAGCTTTAAATCGTTCTAACTGGGTATTAAAGTAACTATCTGATTCTTCATCTGCAGTAGCAAAGTGGGTAAAAATCCCCTCAACGCGAGCACCGTGTTGTTGAAGCAAGGCTTGAGCCTGCTCTGCCTCACTGGAATCTCTAAAACCAATCCGTCCCATTCCTGAGTCAATCTTGAGGTGGACAGTCAAGCCAGTTAAATCTGCTTCCTTGTTTAACAGCGCTTGAATCCACTCCAATCCTGCCACTGTCAAGGTGATGTCGTATTCTTTAGCTAGAGCAACAGCTTCTAGCTCAGAAACTCCTAAGATGAGAATTTTCTTGTTTATACCTGCTTGACGCAACTCAATAGCTTCATCAATATTGGAAACGCAAAATCCATCAACATCATCTTGAATAGCTGTGGCAACAGCTACTGCCCCATGACCATAGGCATTGGCCTTGACTACTGCCCACTTGAGCGTTCCTTGTGGGATATGAGCCCCCATTTGATGAATATTTTGTCGAATAGCTCCCAGATGAATCAGAGCCTTGGTTGGTCTATGTAGACTAGCTTTCATGATTTTCCTCCAAAATAACACTGGCTGTCACAAACTGATCTGTATGGCTGATTGACAGCCAAATTTTTCCTGAAAATGGTGCCTGACTAAAATAGGGAGCTCCTCGTTCATTGTTCAGGACTTCCAAATCCTGAAAGGTCAGTTTGCCAATTCCTGTCCCCAAAGCCTTGGAAAAGGCCTCCTTAGCTGACCAGCGACCTGCCAAGTATTCGATCTGTCTGCGCCCTTTGAGACTGGCAAAACGCTCCATTTCTTTAGGGGTCAGCACGCGCTTGGCAAAGCCCTCACGTCGTGTAACTGCATTTTCTATCGAAGCCAATTCTTCGATGTCAATTCCGTGTCCAACTATCATACTCACAAAAGGAGTTGAGATTCCCCCAACTCCATCCTTTTCACTTATTTTGTTAAGGTAGTATAAATTTCTTCTACCAAGGCTACTGTATTTTCCCAACCTAGACAAGGGTCAGTTATGGAGCAACCAAAGATCTCTGGTTGATTTTGGCGACCATCTGCTAGGTATGATTCGATCATAAAGCCTCGAACCGTCTTTTTAATCTTTTCATTCCAATCACGATTCAGCAAGGCTTGGCGAACAATGCGGATTTGTTCCATATACTGCTTGCCTGAATTGTCATGATTGGTATCGATTATAATGAAGGGATTTTCAATCCCCATGGTCTCATAGCGATTGATGGTATTTAAGAGAGTTTCATAATAGAAATTGGGTTCATTTTTACCATATTCGTTCATGGCACCACGAAGAATAACGTGGGCCAAAGGATTTCCTGAAGTTTCCACTTCTTGGCCATGGTAAAGGAAGGTTTGCTTGTTTTGAGCTGCATAGATGGCATTAAACATGACCCCGAGGTTCCCAGATGTTGGATTTTTCATCCCAACTGGAGCATCAATCCCAGAGGCTACAAAGCGGTGTTCCTGGTCTTCCACTGAACGAGCTCCTACAGCGTGGTAGCTGACTAGATCATCGACCAAAACGAGATTTGACGGATAGAGCATCTCATCAGCCGTCGTCAAGCCCGTTTCGGTAATCACACGGTAGTGGAGCTGACGAACAGCCTGCAAACCGTTGATGAGACTAGGAGCCTCACTAGCATTTGGCTGATGAATCAAGCCCTTATAGCCATCTCCATTGGTACGAGGTTTTGCTGTATAGACACGCATCACAATAAAGATTTTATCCGCAACTTTTTTCTGCAAGTCTGCTAAGCGACGAGCATATTCAAGCACAGCTTCTTCATTGTCTGAAGAGCAAGGTCCCATCACCAAAAGGATTCGGTCATCCTCACCCGAGATGATGGCTGCCAGCTCTCTATCGCGGACTTCTTTCTTTCGCAAGGCTTCAGGTGACAACTGGGTCGCAGCCTTGATTGCTTCAATATCAATTTCTTGACCTTTTTCGATAAATGCCATCTTACTCTCCTAGCGTTTGGTAAATTTCGCGAACAAGTGCTTCTGTGTTGTCCCATCCGAGACACGGATCTGTAATGGACTTACCAAAAACTTCTGGCTCATTTTGACGTCCATCTTCTAGATAGGACTCAATCATAAAACCACGAACATATTTTTTGATTTTCTCATTCCAGTCACGGTTAATCAAGGTCTGACGAACGATACGGATTTGGTCCATGTACTGTTTGCCAGAATTGTCATGATTGGTATCGATGATGATAAAGGGATTTTCCAAGCCCATCTTTTCATACTGGGCAATGGTGTCCATCAAATTGTCATAGTAGTAATTAGGAATATTTTTCCCGTATTCATTCAAGGCACCGCGAAGAATGGCGTGGGACAATGGATTCCCTGTTGTTTCCACCTCTTTACCGAGGAAGAGGAAACTCTGTTTATTTTGCGCTGCGTAAATCCCGTTAAACATAACATTGAGATTTCCAGATGTTGGATTTTTAAATCCTGTTGAGAAATCTGCTCCACTCGCTACAAAACGGTGCTGTTGATCCTCTACAGAACGAGCTCCAACAGCCATATAAGAAATCAAATCATCCACCAGCGGAAGATTTTCAGGATAAAGCATCTCATCCGCTGTTGTCATTCCCGTCTCGGTAATCACACGGTAGTGCAGTTGGCGAACAGCCTTGATCCCATTGATCAAGCTAGGAGCTTCTGTCGCATTTGGTTGATGAATCAAGCCCTTATAGCCATCTCCATTGGTACGAGGTTTAGCAGTATAGACACGCATGACCATAAAAATACGGTCTTTGACCTCTTCTTGCAAAGCAGATAGACGCTTGGCATACTCAAGAACCGCCTCTTCGTTATCAGATGAACATGGTCCAATCACCAAGAGAATACGCTGGTCTTCCCCACGGATGATGGCTTCCAATTCCTGATCACGTTGTTTTTTTCTCGCAAGAGCTGCTCCCTCTAATTTAGACAAGGCACGAACTTCTTCAATGTTAATTTTAGGACTTTTAGCTTTAAATACCATGATTCATCTCCTTATAAAGCAAACGGACACCAAGCAAAAATGTATTTTCACCAGGTATCCGCCTGTATCTTATCTCATATTATTGTCTCTTACCATGACAGTTCTTGAATTTCTTACCAGATCCACATGGGCATTGGTCATTTCGTCCGATTTGGCTCAAGTCCACATCTGCTGGAAGATGAGTCTGCTGCGCTGCGATATTACGAGTCGCAGTTGTACTGATATTGTGTTCAGTCTGTGGACGTTCTTGTTCATGGATTTGTGCCTTCATCATCAAGCGGGTCACATCGAATTCAATCGAACCAATCATGTCGTTAAACATGCGGAAACCTTCTGCTTGATATTCTACAACAGGGTTGTTTTGGGCATATCCACGAAGACCAACAGCATTTCGCAACTGGTCAAGAGCATCGATATGGTCCGTCCACTTGTTGTCTACAACACGTAGAATCAAGACTTTTTGGAATTCTTTCACTGCATCTTCGTCACGAAGCTTAGCAACTTGGCTGTCATAGACTTTCAAGGCACGTTGGAAAAGTTCATCTTTGATAGCTTGGTCTGACAAACCTGCAAGATCTGAACGGCTAATTGAATCTTCTGGAAGCAAGTTATACTTAGCGAAGTTCAAGATTGCTTCCAATTTTTCATCTTCCTTAGAACGTGCATGTGCATCCACGATACGTCCAATGGTACGACGAATCATAGCATGGATTTCTGGTGCCAAATCACGGTCGGCAGTAATGACATCATAACGTTGTGCATAGATGATCTCACGTTGTTCACGCATGACATCATCGTATTGAAGGACCTGTTTACGGGTATCATAGTTGTTTCCTTCGACACGTTTTTGAGCTGCTTCAACCTGACGTGTTAACATGCGAGATTCGATGGCTTCATCAGACATGTTGAGTCGTTCAAAAATACCTTTCAAACGCTCTGAACCGAAACGTTTCATCAAATCATCTTCAAGAGATAAGTAGAATTGTGACTCACCTGGGTCTCCTTGACGTCCTGAACGTCCACGAAGCTGATTATCAATACGGCGACTTTCGTGGCGTTCTGTACCAATGACGCAAAGTCCACCAAGTTCACGAACCCCTTCACCAAGCTTGATGTCAGTACCACGACCGGCCATGTTGGTAGCGATGGTAACTGCGCCACGTTGACCAGCATTCATGATGATTTGCGCTTCTCTGTAGTGGTTTTTCGCATTCAAGACTTCGTGAGGAACACCCGCTTCGACCAATTTCTTAGAAAGAAAATCACTGGTTTCAACGGCAACCGTACCTACCAAGACTGGCTGACCTTTTTGATAACGTGCCTTCACATCTTCAACTACAGCCTTAAATTTCGCATCAAGACTTGCATAGAGAAGGTCTGAATGGTCGATACGTTGGATTGGACGGTTGGTTGGGATTGGGATGACACGAATGTTGTAGATTTCGCGGAATTCTTCTTCTTCTGTTTTACCAGTACCTGTCATACCTGCCAATTTCTTATACATACGGAAGAGGTTTTGGTAGGTAATAGAAGCTGAAGTCTTGGTCTCGTCTTGGATTGGCACACCTTCCTTGGCTTCAATCGCCTGGTGCAAGCCATCAGAGTAACGGCGACCTTCCATGGTACGACCTGTAAATTGATCGACAATCAAGATTTCCTGCTCTTCACTGACCACATAGTCAATATCGAGAATCATGATGTAGTTGGCACGAAGGGCATTATCAATAAAGTGAGTAAGAGCCACATTTTCAATATCGTAGAGATTTTCCAGTTTGAAGTAGTCTTCAGCCTTGTCAATACCAGAATCTGACAAACCGATCGTCTTAGACTGAACGTCAATGATATAGTCGTCCTTGTCCAAAGATTTCACGAAGTGGTCCGCCATATGGTAGAGTTGGCTTGTTTCAACTGCGTTGGCACCTGAAACAATCAATGGTGTACGAGCTTCGTCGATCAAAATTGAGTCAACCTCATCGACCAAGGCATAGTTGAGTGGACGTTGCACCATGTTTTCTGCACGAACGACCATGTTGTCACGAAGGTAGTCGAAACCAATCTCTGAGTTGGTTGAGTAGGTAATATCACAAAGGTAAGCCTCTTTTTTCTCCATTGGAGATTTAGCTGCCAAGTTAATCCCTACTGACAGACCGAGCCATGAGTACAATTCACCCATTTCAGTCGCGTCACGTTCTGTTAGGTATTCGTTGACTGTAACTACGTGAACCCCTTTACCTGCAAGGGCATTGAGGTACACTGGCATAGTCGCTGTCAAGGTCTTCCCTTCACCCGTACGCATCTCTGGAACGTCACCATGGTGAAGAACAATCCCACCCATGACCTGAACTTTATATGGGAAAAGTCCAAGAACACGCTTGGCAGCTTCACGTACTACCGCAAAAGCCTCATAGAGCAATGAATCCAGCGATTCACCCTTATTGTAACGTTCCTTAAATTCATCTGTTTTTGCTTTTAGCTGGTCATCCGTCAAGACTGCCATCTGATCTTCATATTTGAGAACCTTGTCTGCCATCTTTTCCAGACGACGAAGTTCTCCTTTATCATTTTCGATAATCGTTTTTAAAATATTAGCCATTATTTTCCTTACTTTAGATTCTGAATATTTTAGAATGTTCTTTTAATTCTAGCACATTTGCTCTTAATTTTCAAGAAAGAATCCGCATTTAAACAGGGAAAAGAGGCTGACTTCTAGGTCAGTCTCTTAGCTTTTTATGGACTACATTTCACACAAAAATTTAATTGCCAAGCAGAGCTGGCAAAATTCCAAAAATCAGGAAAAGATTGATCCAGAAGGCCACGCAAAATAGCACTCCAAAGATAAAGAGACTGATTTTTTTAATCAGTACGGAATATAGAATGGATAAAACGCCAAAGACCACGAAGAGTTTTTTCATAACGAAATAATAAATTGAAACTCCTCTTATTTGCCAATCCCATGGAAGACAAAAGACCAGTAGCCATAGCAAGCAAATCGTAAGAATGTAGGTTTTGTAGTATTGATGAATGAACTGCTTTATCTTGAGCATTTGGGACCTCCTATAAACTTTAGCTATTGATGGATGTCCTCGTTTTTTTCTCCTGTTTCAGCTTGAACATTCTCTTTAGACAGGCATATATTTTCCAGTCATTCACAAGAGACAAAAAAACTAAAAGGAACCATATCCCCCAAATTGTTAAATCAGCAGGATTTTTCAAGATAATATTGAAAATAAAAAATGAAAAAATTGTAAAAGCGATACTGAACAAAGCCCACAAGGGAAGATAAATCCAGTAAAAGTAATAGAAAAATGCGAAATATTTACTATCTTTGTCCGCCTTCTCAATCCAATGAAAAAAATAAAAGTAGGGTGATAATAGCAATAATATAAAAAATTTCTCCATCACACACCTCTTTTTAATAACGTTTTCTTTGATTTCATTCTATCAAAAAGATCTGGAAATGTCTTCCCAGATCTTACTTGTTTATTTGGCTCTATAATATTTGTAGTGGGTCAATCCCCTATAGATATGATGGAGTCTATTTTGTTGTAGAAAAAAGTCCCATAAGATCTATAATGAAAAGCGATCAAACCATCATTAGAAAGAATCATATGGAACTATTACATTTTATCACAAAACTACTCGATATTAAAGACCCCAATATCCAGATTCTAGATATCATCAATAAGGATACTCACAAGGAAATCATCGCTAAACTGGACTACGACGCCCCATCTTGCCCTGAGTGCGGATATCAAATGAAGAAATATGACTTCCAAAAACCATCTAAAATTCCTTACCTTGAAACGACTGGTATGCCTACCAGAATTCTTCTGAAAAAGCGTCGTTTCAAGTGCTATCATTGTTCGAAAATGGCGGTGGCTGAGACTTCCCTAGTCAAGAAAAATCATCAAATCCCTCGTATTATCAACCAAAAAATTGCTCAAAAGTTGATTGAAAAGACGTCTATGACCGATATTGCTCATCAGCTGGCCATTTCAACTTCAACTGTTATCCGAAAGCTCAATGACTTCCGTTTTAAACATGATTTTTCTCGTCTTCCTGAGATTATGTCCTGGGACGTTGAAACAGTCAGGGGAGTGACTGTTTCAATCGGGAGATGAAGATGAGTTTCATTGCGCAAGATTTTGAAAAGCTCAATATCATCGCTGTCCTTGAGGGTAGAACACAAGCTATCATAAGAAATCACTTTCTTCGATACGATCGAGCTGTTCGTTGTCAAGTGAAAATCATTACAATGAATTTGTTTAGCCCTTACTATGACTTGGCTAAACCACTTCGCTTTCGAATTTCTAAACTCAAGCTAAAACAGTTCCGTGGACTGTTTTACTCCAACACTTAAGCTGTGCTATGAGTCGTGTTCGTGTCCAAATCATGAATCAGTTTGAACGAAAATCCCATGAATACAAGGCTATCAAACGTTACTGGAAGCTCATTCAACAAGATAGCCGTAAACTCAGCGATAAGAGATTTTATCGCCCTACTTTTCGTATGCACTTAACGAATAGAGAGATTCTAGACAAGCTTTTGAGCTATTCAGAAGACTTGAAACACCACTATAATCTCTATCAGCTCTTACTGTTTCACTTTCAGAATAAAGAACCAAAGAAATTTCTCGGACTCATTAAGGACAGTCTAAAGCAGCTTCATCCTCTTTTTCAGACTGTCTTACAAACCTTTCTCAAGGACAAAGAGAAAATCGCCAACGCCCTTCAGTTACCCTATTCTAATGCAAAATTAGAAGTGACCAATAATCTCATTAAACTCATTAAACAAAATGCCTTTGGTTTTCGAAACTTTGAAAACTTCAAAAAAAGGATTTTTATCGCTCTGAACATCAAAAAAGAAAGGACGAAATTCGTCCTTTCTCGAGCTTAGCTGACTTCAACCCACTACAGTTAACAAAGAGCCGAAGAAAAAAGAGAAGCTCAAGAAAACTTCTCTTTTAAAATTGTATTATTTCTGATTTGGTCTGCAAGTTGCATTTATATCCAACTAGATCTTCAAGAATCGACGCATTGAAATGCCTGATCCAATTGCCCCAATGAAAATACCAATCACAAACAATAGGACTGTCATCACAGGGATAAACACATCTGGTGTAATCATTGACAAGTTTTGCCCCACCAAAGATTTATTGACAGATTGATAAACCATATTATAAACAAAGAATACAAGGACTGAAGGAATAGCTGCTCCAAATAAACCGATAAAGGCACCTTCAAGTAAGAATGGTCCTCTAATGTAGCCATTTTTAGCTCCTACTAGACGCATGATTTGAATTTCACGGCTCCGAGAAATAATGGTAATACGGATAGTATTAGAAATCAAGAAAACCGCAATGAAAATCAAGAGCCCTGCAATAACCAATCCCCAAACACGGATAAAGGAAGCCAGTTCGAAAAGTCGTTGAGTGTTGGCACCACCGTCTTGAACCTCAGATACCCCTTCAATTTTCTTGGCCTCTTCTGCTACTTTAGGAACATCACTCGGAGTATTGGTATCAACGATATAGGCATCATAGAGAGGATTGGCATCCCCTTCAAAGACCTTCCAGTCATCCCCCATCGTTTCAGTCAATTTTTGATACTGCTCTTCCTTGCTTGAAAAAGTGACATTCTTAACACCTTGCATGGCTTTTAAGGCATCATAAACCTTGTGATAGTCATTATTGGTAACTGTCTGACCTTCTTTTTCAATCGTTTCACTATTATCTGCTACATCCTTACGAATGTAAACCATGACACGAACGTTGTTTTCAATATCGGTAGCCAGCTTGGCTGTATTAAAAATTACAGATGCAAACAGGGCAACCAGAGTCAAGGTAATCATAACCGAACTCACTGCTGCTACTGTCATCCAGCCATTTCGTTTTAAACTTTTTAATGATTCAAATAAATGGCGAAAAAATCTACTAATCATCGTATCCATATTCTCCTTTAGCTTCGTCACGAACGACACGGCCATTTTCAATGGCAATGACACGGTGGCGCAAGGTATTTACAATTTGACTGTTGTGGGTCGCCATCAAGACAGTCGTACCTTGGAGATTGATGCGTTCCAACAGATTCATAATTTCCCAAGAATTATCTGGGTCCAAGTTTCCTGTCGGCTCATCGGCAATCAAGACCTTAGGATTGTTCACAATCGCACGAGCAATCGCAATCCGTTGCTGCTCTCCACCTGAGAGTTCATTCGGGAAAGAACGAACCTTGTGTTTTAAACCTACTAGGTCCAACACTTCCATAACACGTTTTTTGATGTTACGGCGATTCTCTCCGATAACTTCCATTGCGTAAGCAATATTTTCATAAACGGTTTTCTTGGGCAAGAGTTTGTAATCTTGAAAGACTACCCCAACACTGCGACGGAGTAGAGGGATATCTTTCTTCTTGATTTTAACCAAATTAAAGCCTGCAACTGTTAGGCTCCCTTTTTCAATCTTTACTTCTCGATATAAAGCTCGAATAAAGGTTGACTTCCCTGCTCCAGAAGGCCCAACGATATAGGCAAATTCTCCTGGTTCAATACTAAGAGAGACTCCACGAAGAGCAGTCGTTCCGTTATCGTATTTTTTGACAACATCTCGCATTTCAATGATTGACATGTGAGTTCCTTTCTATTTCTTAGCTGATTCGCCACTTGAGATAGGCGTCGATGAAACCATCAAGATCTCCATCCATGACCTTATCTACCTGAGCGACTTCAAAGCTCGTACGGTGATCTTTTACCATGGTATAAGGTGTGAAGACATAAGAACGAATCTGACTTCCCCATGTGATTTCTTTTTTCTCCCCTTTGAGGGAGTCGACTTCCGCAGCTTTCTTTTCTTGCTCCATCTGATAGAGCTTGGCTTGCAACATCTTCATAGCACGATCTCTATTTCCATACTGGGTACGATCGACTGTCGATTGAACGACTGTCCCCGTAGGAATGTGTGTCAAACGCACACCTGTTGAAACTTTATTGACGTTTTGTCCACCAGCACCACCTGAACGGAAGGTATCCATTTTGATATCATCTTCACGGATTTCCACTTCGATGGTATCGTCCAACTCAGGCATAACCTCAACGGATGTAAATGAAGTATGGCGGCGTTTGGCAGAGTCAAATGGAGAAATACGGACCAGACGGTGAACACCCATTTCTGACTTGAGAAGACCGTAGGCATTTGGGCCTTCAAAAGACAAGGTCACAGACTTGATACCCGCTTCATCACCTGCTTGGTAATCCAAGACCTCTACTTTAAAGCCTTTGGCATTTCCATAGCGAGTATACATACGGAGCAACATATCACCCCAGTCCTGAGCCTCAGTACCACCAGATCCTGGATGGATCTCCAAAATCGCATTATTATGGTCATAAGGTTCTGACAAGAGAAGCGTCATCTCGTAGCTGGTCATCATCTTATCCAGTTCTGTCAACTGTTCTACCAGTTCATCATGGACTGACTCGTCTTCTGCTAAAAAGTCCAATAAAATTTCAACTTCATCCTGCAACTCTTCCATTTTACGGAAGGTGTTGTAGGTGTTTTTTAATTCATTTAATTCTTGCGACGTTTTTTGGGCCGCGATATTATCGTTCCAAAAATCAGGTTCTGTCATCTTGTTTTCCAAGATGGCAATCTCTTCCTCTAGTCCTTCGAGGTCAAAGAGACCCCCTGAAAGAAGCTAATTTTTCACGATTTGCGTCAATTTTTTGACGAATTTCTGAAATGTCCATAAATACTCCTTTATTCACATCGTTTCATTATACCACATTCTCTCATTTCTTTCCATATTT
Organism: Streptococcus oralis subsp. dentisani; assembly: GCF_002096615.1. Classification (GTDB taxonomy): domain Bacteria; phylum Bacillota; class Bacilli; order Lactobacillales; family Streptococcaceae; genus Streptococcus; species Streptococcus oralis_U. The sequence continues at coordinate 38,540 of NZ_NCUX01000033.1, read as the reverse complement.
TGCTTGTTATTTCAAATTGTATACAAAAAAGAGGGCTTTCACCCTCCATTTTATAACTTTTTAGCAGAGGTTCGAGCAATCTCCTCTACTTGGATACCTTGCGCTTCAAATTTCTCCTTCAGGAAGGTTAAATCAATCGTCCCATCAATTTGAACTTCAATCACGACCTTGCCATCCTTGCGTGGAATATTGACTGTATGTGAAATATTCAGATTTTCTTCTACAATCAAGGTCACAATCTTGCCCAAAACCCCAACTTCATTTTCCGTAATAAACCGAACACGAATTCCTTCCTCGCCGTAGCCAGCGATTTCTAGAAAGGCTTGAAAAACATCGCGATCTGTAATCACACCATAAACCTGTTGGTTGTCCACAACGGGAAGAATACCGATCTTATTCTTCAACATGAGATAGGTCGCATCTTCTAGACTAGCATAACCTGAGACTGTTATGACATCCCGAATCATGACGTCTTTGACTTTGGTCTTATTGAGAAGATAATTCATCTCATAGATAGAGAGGCTGGTTGCTTTAGATGGGCTGGCTTCCGCAATGGTTCCTTCTGTTACCAGACCAACCAATTGGTCATTTTCGATAACAGGTAAACGGTGCAAGCCTTGCTCGCGCATCAAATCTGCTGCATGTGCTACAGTCGTATCTGGACTGATATAAACTACCTTGCGGGTCATAAAATCTTTAACTGCCATGAGACTTCTCCTTCTTTATTGCTACTATAATTATACACTTTCTTACAAAAACTATCAAACGCTTTCATCTCTTTTTCAAGATTTTGTAACATTCAATCACAAAAAAGAGAGAACCAAAGTTCCCTCTATCCTTAAATAGTAACTGAATCTCTATCCTTAATCATATAGCGTTTTAAAGGAGTTAAGCTAGCTAGCCAGTACAATAGACCACCAAAGATCGCAGTAAAGCCACTACCAGTTGTGAGCAAGAACATAGGACTCTGGATATGCTTTGTTATAGGGTTGTAAACAAATAGTACTGCAACTAACAAGGAAATGATTACACAAGATAATCCTACCAGATTAAATCCTTTGGTAAACTCATAGGCGTCATGTCCTTCAAGGAAATAGGCTGAACGCAAATCGAGTTTTCGTTTTCTTAAGATAAAATAGTCAACAACGATCATTCCGATAATGGGTCCTTGAATATAGGCCGCCAGCGAGATGAAGGAACCGAAGTATTCATCCACTCCTCCCCAAATCGTAAGTAGACTCACATAAACCATAGCAATCCAAACCATTAGTCTATAGCTTACTTTGGGCATCCCGCTTTTTACAATCATACAGTTCACGTACGATCCTGTACCTTGGGTTCCAATATTAGCAAAAGCTACCAGTAGTAAACTTAAAAGGGCAAAGGCAGGAGTGCTCAACGTTGAAAGCATCGTCGTTGGGTCACTTTCATAGACACCTGTTTTGACAAACATGGCTAGAGCCATGACTCCACCTGTCGCAGCAAAGAATGGCGCAACAACCCCGTATGACAAGGCTGTAGCCCAATAGCCACTACGTTCTGATTTTGCCAAACGTGGTAAGACAAATGCTTGTGTAGACCAAGAAAAGGCTACGGCCACATTTCCTTCCCCTGACATCATAAAACGTTCAATCGGTGTCAAATTTTCTTGGATGGCAGGTTGGACATTCATAATATCCCTAATCGGAACCGCAACAAAACAGATTCCAACAATGATTAGCCCAACAAATAACAAGGCAACCACCAGGAAGCGATTAGTTCCTTTGATCACCTCTGGCCCCCCAAGAGCAATCAGCGTTCCAAGAAGAACACAGAAAGTGCCTAGAATCGGTGCCCATACTCCCTTGTCTAAACCAAGCCCAAAATTATTTGCCAAATGAATCATGGAGCTGGCAAAAAGATTGGCGGTGACGGCGTACCAACCAAAATTTGCCAGACTAATCACGGTTGATAGAACGGCCACCCCTTTTTTACCTAGAACGGCCCTCAACCAAATCCACAAATCAATTCCATATTTAACCGCAAACAGAATTGGGAGACATTCAATAAAGACCCAGATAATGTTAAAACTAAAAATATTAATCAACATCTGATTAAAAGTCAAATATTGAGCCACATAGGCTCCTTGGGTATAACACCAAGTTGCGATGGCAAAACCACTTGTCGATAAGAAGAGATCCCAGAAAGAATACTGACGATCCTTGTTGGTCATGGGAACAATTCCCGTTATCGTCTCCTGTTGAATGAAGTCATTCATCTTGGACATTTTATTGAATACCTCCTGTCATGGCTAGGATAATCAGAATATGATTGACTAGAATCATATCAATTACTTATGTAAAATAAACTTTTAAGAAAGGGGAAGCGAATAGATATAGATTAAGGTTTTCATTTATCCTTAAATCGTAACGGAATCTCGATCCTTGATCATATAGCGTTTTAATGGAGTTAAGTTAGCTAGCCAGTACAATAAACCTCCAAAAATCGCAGTAAAGCCACTACCCGTTGTGATTAAAAAGATTGGGCTTTGAATCTGTGCTGTTACAGGGTTATAAACAAATAGTACTGCAACCAACAAGGAGATAAAGACGCAAGACAAGCCAACCAAGTTAAATCCTTTAGTAAACTCATAAGCTTTATGTCCCTCAAGGAAATAGGCTGAACGCAAATCAAGTTTTCGTTTTCTTAAGATAAAGTAATCAACAACAATCATACCAATAATTGGTCCCTGAATATAAGCGGCTAGTGAGATGAAGGAACCGAAGTACTCTTCTACCCCTCCCCAGATGGTGAGTAGGCTTACATAAATCATGGCAATCCAAACCATTAGTTTATAGCTTACTTTGGGCATCCCGCTTTTAACAATCATACAGTTCACGTATGATCCTGTCCCTTGGGTTCCAATATTGGCAAAGGCTACTAGTAGTAGACTTAAGAGAGCAAAGGCAGGTGTGCTTAGAGTTGAAAGCATGGTTGTTGGATCACTTTCATAAACACCCGTTTTAACAAACATGGCTAGAGCCATGACTCCACCTGTCGCAACGAAGAATGGAGCCACAACTCCGTATGATAAGGCTGTAGCCCAATAACCACTGCGTTCTGATTTTGCTAAACGTGGTAAAACCAATGCCTGTGTAGACCAAGAGAAGGCAAAGGCTACATTTCCTTCTCCAGAAAGCATGAAGCGTTCTAATGGAGTTAAATCTCCTTGGGTAGCCGGTTGAATGTTCATAATGTCAGTAATAGGCACGGCTACAAAGCAGATTCCAACGATAATGAGACCGACAATCAACAAGGCAATTACCAAGAAGCGATTGGTCCATTTGATCACCTCTGGACCTCCAAGCGCAATCAGCGTTCCAAGGAGAACACAGAGTGTACCAAGAATAGGTGCCCATACTCCCTTGTCCAAACCAAGACCAAAATTATTTGCTAAATGAATCATGGAGCTGGCAAAAAGATTGGCCGCAACGGCATACCAGCCAAAGTTAGCCAAACTAATAATGGTTGATAACAGGGCTACTCCTTTTTTTCCGAGGACAGCTCTCAACCAAATCCACAAATCAATCCCATATTTAACCGCAAACAGAATTGGGAGACACTCAATAAAGACCCAGATAATATTAAAACTAAAAATATTTATCAACATTTGATTAAAGGTCAAATATTGAGCCACATAGGCTCCTTGAGTATAACACCAAGTTGCGATGGCAAAACCACTTGTCGATAAGAAGAGATCCCAGAAAGAATACTGACGATCCTTGTTGGTCATGGGAACAATTCCCGTTATCGTCTCCTGTTGAATAAAGTCATTCATCTTGGACATTTTATTGAATACCTCCTGTCATGGCTAGGATAATCAGAATAAGGTTAATTAGAACCAAGCCAATGACTATAATAAAATCACTTTTTAGAAATGGCTGGGCAAACACATAGTTTGGTGATTCCATTTCTTCTAGCCTTCTTTTCGTTTCATTTGCTATTAATTCTTCAATTTCTGATGTCGGCTTCATCTCAATTCTCCTCCAAATATAAATCTAATGCAAGTTTTCCATACTGCTTGGTATAACGATACCAGATGTAGAGAAATTCACCTACTGGTTTTCCAACGCTTTCTTGGAACAGAGCCCACAAAAACCAATAATATGAAGTCACTGATACATAGGCAAAATAGTGACGTTTAGTTTTCTTATCTGGAACTTCTTGTAAATAGATCTCAAGTACCTTTTCAGCTTCTTCTACTGTATAATTTGAACACCCGATAAAGGTTCCTAAATCTCCTGCTGGATCTCCCATACCAGAATATTCCCAATCAATCAAGCTCATTTCGCCAGCTTCATTCAACAAGAAATTCGGGCTATAAGAATCTCCGTGGCAGAGAACCTTTTTCGTTTGCTCTTCTTGTAGAAACTTTTCGAGGACTGAGACATTCTTATCTAACTCTTCAAGCCCATCAAATTCAAAACGATTGCTGGCTTTTAGTTTTTGTCTAAAATCATCAATCCCCTCAAATTGATTAAAGGAATGATTTGTTTTTTCTCCAGATTGGTGCAAACGTCTCAAGAGCTCCATTGCTTTTGCTACATCATCCCAATTATCATAATCTAGTTGCTTGGCATTAGGGATAAATTCTGAAATTTTCCAGCCCTCATCCTTGTTCATGGCAACAAAGGTACGGTCAATCTTCAATTTTGCAGCAATTTCCATGGAAGCCGCTTCACTAGCACGATCGATATAATTCTCCGTTCCTCTACCTGGATGACGGTAAACATATTTCTTCCCTAGGCAGTCAAATGAAAACGAAGTGTTGGTTAAACCGTCCTTTAGAGGTTTAATATTGACAATATCTGAAGCTACACATCCTAATGTCTTACAAATATTATCGATGATTTCCGAATTCGTATTCACCAGATAGTGTTCATCAAACTGACGCAACTCATCTAGTGAATCAAACTCCTTAACAATATCTGCTGAATAATGCCGAGCTTCCAAAGGAAGCTCCTTTACGTGACGGCTATAATAATCTTCCCAGAGCTGTTCGCGATATGGTTCGTGCTTAAATTCAGTTTCTAAAATATCTACGAACTTTTCACTAAATGCACGATCAAAATAAACGTGCCCCACCATAGCCCAAGTATTCGTCCCACCGATTTGAATATCGATAATCGTGTGATTGGAGTCTTCCTTAGAGCAGTATTCGTCTGTGTCCCCTTCTGCAAATATAGTCGAATAATAACCTCTGTAAATGTATCGCTCAAACGGATTTTCCACAAAATAATTATCCGACGAACAAATGTAAGTGTTAGAAAGCTGATCTCTGACTAGCATGAGAGAAGAACAGTTGTTGTACTTGTAGTAATCATTATTTACAACGATTTTAACACCAAATTTTTCTGCCAGATAGAACATTTTTTCTTGCAGATAGCCTACAATAACTGTAATGTCCTCTATCCCAGCTTCTTGCAATTGCTTGATTTCTCTCTCAATCAAACGCTCACCTTTAACTTGGAGAAGCCCTTTTGGAAGCTCATAAGACAAAGGAGCAAAGCGGCTACTCATACCTGCAGCCATGATAATGGCATTCTTCACCTGATACGGAGTCAAAGCCTCCTCACCTAAGTCAGTTAAGTGATTTTCCTCACTGATCCACTTCTCTTCTTTACATTCCTTGAGAAGATTATTTACCGTCCCCAAAGCGATGTCTAGCTGTTCAGCCAATTGTCTCTGCGTAAAGTTTTCGTCTTTGTGAGTCAACAAAAAACGTAAAAGTTTAAATTGTTTTTCTGATAGCATATTTTCAGCCTCTTTGTTCAATATTTTTGTTTATTTAATTATATGATGAACACGTGCTTTTGTCAAGTTAGATTCTATATTAAGAAAACGGATGCTCAAATCAAGTCCATCAAAATAGTAAGCAAACGAAAAAAGAACCCCAAATTTGGAGCTCTTCAAATTCATCTACAAAATAATCCACTGAATTAGATAATTGCTTACCCAATCTCCATCTGCAACCTAAACTAGTCTCCCAGACTAGAGGAGAATTGCTTGCGCAACTCTCATCCACCGACTAAAACAATCCACTGGATCTGATGATTGCTACGCAATCTCTATCTGCCGACTAAAAAGGTCCCCCGGACCTTTTTAGCCACCTAGATATGCTTTTCTGACTTCGTCTGATGCTGCGAGTTCTTTTCCTGTTCCTGATAGGACAATCTTACCTGTTTCAAGCACATAACCGCGGTCAGAAATAGCAAGGGCCTTGTTAGCGTTCTGTTCAATTAGGAGAACCGTTGTTCCTTGCTTCTGAATATCTTGAATGATATCAAAAATTTCTTGGATAAAGATAGGAGCAAGTCCCATTGATGGCTCGTCCAAGAGAAGGAGCTTAGGTGTAGACATAAGAGCGCGTCCCATAGCCAGCATCTGCTGTTCACCACCTGAAAGGGTCGCCGCATCTTGGTTTTTACGTTCTTCCAGACGAGGGAAACGTGAAAAGACTTTTTTCAAGTTGGCTTGATTTTCTTCACGATTTTTCTTTAAAAAGGCTCCCATTTCCAAGTTTTCCATAACAGTCAAACCCGGGAAAACATGGCGTCCCTCAGGAACTTGTGAAAGGCCACCTGCCACGATTTTTTGCGCTGGCATCTTTTGAATTTCTTTTCCTAAAAACTGAATTTTACCAGCACTTGGACGAACCAAACCTGAAAGGGTGCGAAGAATAGTTGTTTTACCAGCGCCATTGGCACCAATCAAGGAAACAACTTCACCTTCATTAACCTCGAAACTTACATCACGAACTGCTTGGATCATACCGTAATGCACAGAGAGGTTTTCAACTTTTAACATAGACATTAGGCTTCACCTCCTAGATAAGCTTCGATAACACGTTTGTTGTTCTTGATCTCATCAGGAGTACCATGAGCAATCAAACGACCATATTCAAGAACATAGATACGCTCAGTGACTTCCATAACCAAATTCATGTCATGTTCGATAAGCATGATGGTAATTTTAAATTCATCTTTGATACGACGGATCAATTCTGTCAATTCAGCTGTCTCTTGTGGATTCATCCCAGCCGCAGGTTCATCCAAAAAGAGGATCTTAGGTTCGGTTGCCAGAGCACGAACGATTTCTAATCGACGTTGTTGGCCATAGGCCAGATTCTTAGCAAGAGTATCTGCGTCACCATCCAAATCAAAAATCTTCAGCAAGTCCAAAGCTTTGCTTTTTAATTCTTCCTCATTCTTATAAAAAGCTGGCAGACGTAGAAAGCTCGCAAGGACATGCTGTTTATGATGATTGCTAAATGCAATCAAAACATTTTCCAAAACTGTCAAGTCCTTGAACAAACGAATATTTTGGAAAGTACGACTGAGACCAAGTGAGGCAATCTTATAGGGAGTTTTCCCATTTAGGAGGTGACCATCTAGTGTCACAGTACCTTCGCTTGGTTCATAAACACCGGTCAAGAGATTGAAAAGGGTTGTTTTACCAGCCCCGTTTGGTCCAATCAAACCAACCAATTCTCCCTCGTTCAATTCAAGAGTGACATCTCCAACAGCTGTTAGACCGCCAAAATGTTTGGTTAACTGTTTAACTTCAAGTAATGCCATTAGTTTTGTCCCTCCTTCTTAGATTTTTTAAAGAAACGTGATAGACTTAATTCCCATGTCCCAAGAAGTCCACCTGGTCTGAAAATCATCACCAATACAAGAGCCAAAGCATAGATAATCATACGTACGCTAGCTACATCTTGAAGGAGCATATTTAAAATTCCTAAAACAATCGCAGAAACGATGGTACCTGTAATAGAACCAAGTCCACCAAATACAACGATAATCAATACGTTGATGGAATTAATAAAGGTGTAATCTTTTGGAACAACAGATCCGATAAAACCAGCCTGAAGTGAACCAGCAATACTTGCTGTAATGGCACCAAAGACAAAAGCGATAATCTTGATCTTTGTAGTGTTTACACCAACGGACTCCGCAGCAATCTCATCCTCACGAACAGATAGAGTAGAGCGTCCGATTGGACTGCGTAAGAAGTTGAGAGTTGCAATAGTTGTGATCACCACAAATAGATAAACCATTTGCCAGTTGGTAAAGTTTGGAATACCCAAGATACCAGCGGCACCATTGGTCAAACTGCCACCATTAATGATAAAGATACGGATGATTTCTGAAACACCTAGTGTTGCAACAGCCAGATAGTCCCCCTTCAAGCGTAGAGTTGGAATCCCAACAAGCAAAGCTACTGCACCAGAAATCAAGGCACCCAAGACCATTGCTCCAAAGAAGGCACCATAGGTTGGTGATTTTGAACCAATAATCGCTGCTGCATAAGCCCCAATTGCCATAAAACCTGCATGACCGAGTGAGAATTGTCCTGAAAAACCGACAATTAAGTTCAAACCTACTGCAAGGATGATATTAATCCCAATTTGTTCTAAAATTTGGACATGGAATAGATTGAGAACACCAGCAGAAACCAGTACACTAATCAATCCATAACCCGCTAACAGAAGGAATAACCAGAGAATATTTACTTTAAGATTTGTCTTCATTGTTTACACCTTCTCTTTCACATTCTTACCAAGGATACCTGCAGGACGAACAATCAGAATCAAAAGCAAGATTCCATATACGATGGCATCACGGAAATCAGACATACCAAAGGCAGTTGCAAAAGTTTCCAACAAACCAATAACAAATCCCCCTAGAGCTGCACCAGGAATAATCCCGATACCGCCAAGAACGGCCGCAACGAATGACTTTAGACCTGGAGTCACACCCATCAAAGGTTCAAGAGAGTTGTAGTAAAGGGCGATGAGGACACCTGCTGCACCAGCAAGGGCTGAACCCAAAGCAAAGGTAAAGCTGATTGTACGATTTACATTAATTCCCATCAATTGAGCTGCGTCACTATCAACTGATACCGCACGCATGGCTTTCCCCATTTTTGTTTTTTGAACAATCACCTGCAATAAAATCATCAGGAGTAAGGAAACTGCTAAAATCATTAACTGAACATTTGTCAAGCTGATTGGCCCCAAATCATAGCGGACTGTTTGAATGGCTTGAGGAAAGGCGCGAGTATTGGCACCGACCAAGTAGACCATTCCATATTCAAGTAGGAAAGACACTCCGATGGCAGTAATCAATACAGCAATACGTGTAGAGTGTCGCAAAGGACGGTAGGCAAGAAATTCAATCACAACACCAAGTAGTGCGGTTCCTACCATTGAAATAATCAAAGCTAAAAAGAAATTCATTTGGAAAGAATTAATCAAAAAGTAACCAATAAAGGCACCCATCATATAAATATCACCGTGGGCGAAGTTGATGAGTTTGATAATTCCATAAACCATGGTATAACCCAGAGCCAAAAGTGCATAAACACTACCCAGAATTAAACCATTCACAAGTTGTTGGAGCATAGCATTCACTCTTTTCTATTGTTATTTTTTAGAAAATTTCTCAATTTTCACAAGTTCATAAACACCGAAACAGGGAGTGAGTCAAAGGCTCATTCCCTATTTCAGCTACTATTCTAATGTTATGGTTTTACAACTTCTGCTGCTTCCACTTTACCATTATTCATGGTCATCATGTAAGCAGTTTTCACTGTGTTGTGATCTGCATCAAAGCTCGTTTGACCAGTCACACCATCAAAGTCTTTGGTTTTAGCAAGGTTGTCCTTGATTTCACCTGAGTTTTTAGCACCTTTTGCAGCATTAGCTACTAGGTAAACTGAGTCATAGGCCAAAGCTGAGAATGTTGAAGGTTCTTCATTGTATTTAGCACGGTAGGCTTCAAGGAAAGCTTTAGCTTTTGCAGAAACATCAACTGTAGTTGAGAATCCTGAGATGAAGTAAATGTTTGATGCTCTTTCAGCAGTTGCTTGTTGAACAAATTCTTCACCGTTAAAGCCGTCACCACCAACGATTGGTTTATCAATTCCCATACCACGTGCTTGGTTTACGATTTTACCTGCTTCTGTGTAGTAACCTGGAACAACGATAGCGTCAAACTCTTTCCCTTTCATTTTAGTAAGGGCTGCTTGGAAGTCTGTATCACCTGCCACAAACGTTTCATCTGCTACAATCTCACCCTTGTACGCTTCGCGGAAAGATTTAGCAATACCTTTAGCATAGTCACTAGCATTGTCCGTATAAAGAACAACCTTCTTAGCGTTCAATTTGTTTGTCACATAGTTTGAAATAATCTTCCCTTGGAAGCTATCTTGGAAAGTTCCGATAAATAGATATTCTTGACCTTTGGTCAATCCATCTTGAGTCGCACTTGGTGAGATCAATGGCACTCCTGCTTGAGTAGCGTTGGCTACAGCCGCAGCAGTTGCACCAGATGTCGCAGGTCCTACGATAGCTGTAACTTTTGATTGGGTAACTAGGTTAGTTGTAACAGAGGCAGCCTCAGCAGTTTCAGATTTGTTATCTTTATCCACAACTTCGATTTGTTTTCCATCGATACCACCTGCAGCATTGATTTCATCAACAGCAAGTTGGGCACCTTTTTGTTCAGAAGTACCATAGGCAGCTACAGCACCTGTTTCTTCAAAGTTAAAACCGATTTTGATAGTCTTTTCGTCTACTGGGTTACCAGTTGTATTTGACGCTCCTGACTTGACCTCTCCACAGGCAGCGAGAAGGGCCACACTAGCAAGAGCCACAAAAGATAGGGCAAATTTTTTCTTCATGTTAATCTCCTTATAGTTGTTTCAAAAATAGTATGTTAAGAATATACCGAATTATCAGAAAATTGTCAACACATTTATCTCATTTTTTAAATGATAACGTTTTCCTCAGTGCGATAGAGATTGCCAACAAAGGGAGTTTCTAACTCTTGAATGTGGCAACGTCTTATTTTTTTGATAAATCTTTCCTTACCTAATCTCTCAACTAAGTCATCTAGCTCCTCAGTTGGAACATAGAGCTGCAAGTAACGATGCTTCTTAGAATGGTAACAGATGTCACCGTATTCCTGAAGTTTTTTTGCATCTCGATTATAGTAAAGATAGATGATTAATCCTGATCGATTTGTTTTTTCAAACATGAGGAATCCTCTTTCTAAGAAATCTTCCCCTATTATACCAAAAAAAGCAAACTCCGTCGAGTTTGCTTTCTAGGTTGCTTAGCTTAAAGAATTGTTGGCCATGATTTCATCAATAAAGCCATATTCGAGCGTTTCTTGGGCACTCATCCAGTAATCACGTTCCGCATCTGCATGAATTTGCTCGACTGATTTACCAGAGTTATCTGCAAGGATTTGCTCCAAAGTCTTACGAGTTTTAAGCAAGTGCTCTGCAGCGATTGCCATATCTGTTTGTTGGGTACCACCACCTGTACCACCCATTGGTTGGTGAATCATGTACTCCGCATTTGGAAGCATGAAACGTTTGCCTTTTGCGCCACTTGATGCAATGACAGTCCCCATGGATGCAGCCATTCCCATAACGATTGTTTGGACATCTGCCTTGATAAAGTTCATGGTATCAACGATTGCCAAACCAGCTGAAACAGAACCTCCAGGTGTGTTGACATAAAGGTAAATATCCTTTGTGCTGTCTTGGGCATCCAAGAAGAGCAACTGGGCAATAACTGAGTTGGCCATATTGTCTTCGACTGGACCTGTTAGCATGATAATGCGGTCTTTCAAAAGACGAGAGTAAATATCATAGGAACGTTCTCCACGGCTTGTTTGTTCAATAACTACAGGAATCATTCATTTCTCCTTTTAATGTTGAATTTTCTTAGTCATGCGACTCGATACAGAACTATTATATCTTTTTGGTCAAAAAAGGTCAAATTTTTGCTCTATACTATCGACAGAATCAAAAATTCAACCTCCTCGCGAAATTAGAAACATCCTCCAATTTCATCTTTAAGACTCTATCTGAGTCTTATTTCGTACCGAACAAACGGTCTCCAGCATCTCCAAGACCTGGTACGATATAACCGTGTTCATTCAAGCGTTCATCCAAGGCCGCAGTAAAAATTTCTACATCTGGGTGAGCTTCTTGAAGAGCTTTCACTCCTTCTGGAGCAGATACTAGGCAGACAAACTTGATATTTGAAGCACCACGTTTTTTAAGGGAATCTACAGCCAAGATTGCTGACCCACCTGTTGCCAACATTGGGTCCACTACAAAGATTTGACGTTGGTCAATGTCCTCAGGCAATTTCACCAAGTATTCAACTGGTTGAAGGGTTTCTTCATCACGGTACATACCAATATGTCCAACTTTTGCTGCTGGAACCAAGCTCAATAGTCCATCGACCATTCCGATACCTGCACGCAAGATTGGGACAATCGCCAATTTTTTACCAGCCAATTGTTTTTGAACTGTTTTTGTGATTGGTGTTTCGATTTCCACATCTTCAAGTGGAAGATCACGAAGTACTTCATATCCCATCAACATTGCAATCTCATCTACGAGCTCACGAAAAGCTTTTGTAGAAGTGTCTGTACGACGCAAGATTGACAATTTGTGTTGAATAAGTGGATGATTAATGACTTCAATTTTTCCCATTTTCTGAATTCCTTCTTTCGATTTATTCTTCTCATTATATCAAAAAACGGTTTAAAAAGCTTTCTAAACCATTCATTTTTTTATAAATTCTAAATTAAATTGGCTTCTTGAAGAGCTGTCTGAACAGTCTCAAGCGGTAAATGGGTCAACTCGGTCCCTTTTTCTTGATAGAGGTATTTGGCATAGTCGTCCATACGATACTGATTGATATAAACTACACGTTCGCAGCCGACTTGTAAGAGTTGTTTTGTACAATTCAAACAAGGGAAATGGGTCACATAGGCTGTAAATCCTTTAGGGACTCCACGTTCGGCTCCTTGTAAGATGGCATTGACCTCGGCATGAAGGGTTCGGACGCAGTGTCCTTCAATGACAAGACATTCGTGGTCGATGCAGTGCTCCGTTCCTGATACAGAACCATTGTAACCTGTTGAAATGACCTTATTATCCTTGACTAGGACAGCACCTACTTTGGCGCGTTTACAAGTAGATCGATTGGCAATCAGTAAGGCCTGGGCTGCAAAGTACTCATCCCAAGCCAGTCTTTTTTCTGTCATAAGTCTTCTCCTCTTCCTCTATTTTTTGAAAAATGGCAAGCGTAAATCAGCAATCTTTTCAGCTGGAACCTTCATGCCATCCTTGATCCATTTAAGCAGAACCGATACGATGGCAGAGCTCCAAAACGAATGAAGGTAGCTGCTAACGCCTTTTGACTTTCCGTGGTATTTTTCTAGAAATTCCTGCATGGCTTGGACAAAAATCTTTTCCAAATGGTAGTCCAGAGCAAGTTGAATAACCTTGGCTTCTTTCTTTGCTGCGCGGAAAAGGTGAACCCAGACCAGATAAAGGTCTGTTTTGACATCGTAGTGGCTCAACTGTTCCATGATATTATGAACACTGCGTTTAAAGACGCTTTCCAAAATCTCTTCTTTGGAGTCATAGTTACGATAAAAGGCAGCGCGTGAGACACCCGCCCGCTTGACCAACTCTGAGATACTAATCTTAGCCAAGTCTTTTTTCTCTAGAAGTTGCAAAAGCGCCGTCTCGATCGCTTCTCTGGTCAAAAAATTGGATTCTTGATTGGATTTTCTGAGATTTTCAAGAGATTTTTCAGATATTTTACGTTCAGACATAACAATTTCTTTCTACTTGTGACAACAGAGAGGTGGTACTTTTGTTTCAAGGGCTTTCATGATATAATTGTAAAAAAAGACAGAACCTTTGTCAATGTATAAGTGACAAAGATGGAGAATTTCTATGACTTGGAAGATTGTGGCTGACTCGGGTTGTGATTATCGTCAATTGGTAACTCCCGCTATTGATACTGAATTTGTTAGTGTTCCTTTAACCATTCAAGTAGCTGATCAGGTCTTTATCGATGATGCCAATCTTAACATTGACCACATGATGGAAACCATGTATGCGACTTCTGAGGCTTCAAAATCAGCTTGTCCTAGCCCTGATGATTACTTGCGTGCATTTGAAGGTGCTAAGCATATCTTTGTCGTTACTATCACTGGTACCCTTTCTGGTAGCCATAATAGTGCACAGCTCGCTAAAAATATTTACCTCGAAGAACACCCTGACACTCAGATTCATGTGATTGATAGTTTATCTGCAGGTGGGGAAGTTGACTTGCTCGTAGAAAAATTAAACGACTTGATTGACCAAGGACTTTCTCATGAGGAAGTTGTTGAAGCTATTACAGCCTACCAAGAAAAAACGAAGTTGCTTTTTGTCCTTGCTAAGGTAGATAACTTGGTAAAAAATGGTCGTTTGAGCAAGCTTATCGGTACGGTCGTTGGCCTTCTCAACATCCGTATGGTTGGGGAAGCAAGTGAAACTGGAACCCTAGAGCTTCTTCAAAAGGCTCGTGGTGCTAAAAAGTCCCTTCAAGCAGCCTATGAAGAACTCATCAAGGCTGGCTATGCTGGTGGTCGTATCGTCATGGCTCATCGCAGCAATGAAAAATTCTGTCAGCAATTGTCAGACCGCTTGCTGGAAACATTCCCACAAGCCAATATCAAAATCCTCCCAACGTCTGGTCTCTGCAGTTTCTATGCAGAAGATGGCGGTTTGTTGATGGGATATGAAATTAACTAAGATTATGAGCAACAAGAGATGCCAAGCATCTCTTATTTTTTGTGGTACAATAGAGCTATGAAACATTTTGATACTATTGTCATCGGTGGAGGTCCTGCTGGCATGATGGCTACGATTTCCAGTAGCTTTTATGGTCAGAAAACTCTTCTCATCGAAAAAAATCGGAAACTGGGTAAAAAATTGGCCGGTACAGGCGGCGGTCGCTGCAATGTGACCAACAATGGAACTTTAGATGACCTACTGGCTGGCATCCCTGGGAATGGGCGCTTTCTTTACAGCGTCTTCTCTCAGTTTGATAACCATGATATCATCAACTTTTTTACAGAAAATGGAGTCAAACTAAAGGTTGAGGACCACGGTCGCGTCTTTCCTGCTAGCGACAAATCTCGAACCATTATTGAAGCTTTGGAGAAGAAAATCACTGAACTCGGTGGTCAAGTCGCTACTCAAACAGAGATTGTTTCGGTTAAAAAGGTAGATAACCAGTTTGTCCTTAAGTCCGCAGACCAAACTTTCACTTGTGACAAACTGATTGTCACAACAGGTGGTAAATCTTATCCTTCTACTGGTTCGACTGGTTTTGGACACGAGATTGCCCGCCATTTTAAGCACACTGTGACCGAGCTTGAGGCCGCTGAAAGTCCTTTATTAACAGATTTTCCACACAAAGCGCTTCAGGGGATTTCGCTGGACGATGTGACCCTAAGCTATGGCAAGCATGTTTTCACCCACGACCTGCTCTTTACCCACTTTGGCCTATCAGGTCCTGCTGCTCTACGTATGTCCAGCTTTGTCAAGGGTGGGGAAGTCCTTTCTTTGGATGTCTTACCTCAACTTTCTGAGAAGGACTTGGTGACATTTCTAGAAGAAAACCGTGAAAAATCCTTGAAAAATGCTTTAAAAACTTTGCTTCCAGAACGCTTGGCAGAATTTCTTGTGCAAGGCTATCCTGAAAAAGTCAAACAACTGACTGAAAAGGAACGTGAACAACTTCTCCAGTCCATCAAGGCACTCAAAATCCCTGTGACTGGCAAAATGTCTCTTGCCAAGTCCTTTGTCACCAAAGGAGGCGTCAGTCTTAAGGAAATCAATCCTAAAACTCTGGAAAGTAAGCTAGTACCTGGGCTTCACTTTGCTGGGGAAGTTTTAGACATCAATGCCCACACGGGTGGTTTCAACATCACATCTGCCCTCTGCACTGGCTGGGTGGCAGGCTCAAATCCAATAAATACCAAATAAGAAAGGAAGCCCTTTGGAACATATTATTTTACTAAGAGGCGTTACTCCTAATGGAAAAAATGCTATCCCGAAAATGTCTTATTTGGTAGATATTCTGACAGAAGCTGGTTTTCAACACGTTCGAACCTATATTCAAAGTGGGAATATCATTCTTGAAAGTGACTTATATTTAGAAGAAATACGAGAACGCGTTCATACTTTGATAAAGGAAAAAATTGGAGCCGACTTAAAAATGGTTATCAAGAATAAGAACGATTTTGAAAAGATTGTTCATGAGAACCCATTTAGAGAAGACTATCTTCATGATCGTGTACATGTGATTCTTTATCAGGAATTTATCCAAAGTCTGCCACTAGAAAAATTGAAAGCTGACTACGGTGAGGAAGAAATTTGTGCAGGCGATCACTGTCTCTACCTCTATCTCCCTAGAACTGCAAAACGAAAAAAGCTCAATACCAACTATCTTGAAAAACTTTTTGGCGTGGATTTGACCATGCGAAAGTTAAACGTCGTGGAAAAGTTACTAACAAAATAGGAAAAACAATATGAACAGACAAGAATTAGTCGAATTTGTCAACATGTGCATGATTAAAAACGGAAACAAAGTTCTAGTTCAAAATCGAGTTAGTCCCGACTGGCCCGGCATCACTTTTCCTGGTGGTCATGTAGAGCGTGGGGAATCTTTTACCGACGCAGTTATCAGAGAAGTCAAGGAAGAAACTGGACTAACCATATCCAAACCTCAACTTTGTGGTATCAAAGACTGGTACGATGACGAGGATTACCGCTATGTCATCCTCTTTTACAAGACAGAACACTTTACTGGTGAACTCCAATCTTCAGACGAAGGTACTGTTTGGTGGGAAGAATTTGAAAATCTGTCTCATCTGAAACTTGCAACTGAGGATATGTCAGACATGCTGCGTGTTTTTTTAGAAGACGATTTAAGTGAATTCTTTTACTACAAAGACGGTGACGACTGGCTTTATGAGTTAAAATAAAAGAGCAGAAGAAAATGACCTGAGCTTCAAAAGTTAGATTTTGAAGCCCAGGTCATTTCTTAGTTCTTTTTAATCTGGTAATAAATAAGGTCCGCAACGTAGTCTTTTCTCTCAACCCCATTGGCAATGGTTTTTAGATAGGTCATTCCAGCCTTTTCCATGACTCGGCCTGAAGCTGGGTTGAGACTGGCATAACGTGCTTTAACTTTTTGAAAACCTGCTCGAGTAAAACAGAAGTCTAAGACAGCTTTCAAGGCCTCCGTCATCATACCACTGCCCCAATAGTTTTTCCCTAAAATATAGCCAATTTCACAACAAGAATCATTCTCATCCATTGCAACGATGCTGATATCTCCAATCACTTGCTCTGGGTTTTCCTTTAGACAAATGGCCCATTTGTAATAGTTGGGATTGGTATAGGAGGCAACCCAATTTCGAATCGAGTTCCGAGTCACCTCAACATCAGGATGAGGATCCCAGGTGACATAGGTCAGATTCTCAACAGACGAAGCCCAATTTTGAAACATAGCTTCCGCATCACTCTCCACAAATCTTCTCAAAATCAAACGTTCTGTCTGTAACATTTGCGTACCGATTGTTTTCATAATGTTACCTCGCTTTCTCAGCTTAAGGCAAGGAGCTAAAAAAGTCCACTGGACCTTCTTCGCTTTCTCATTTCTAGGCTCAGGGTAAAAACCTCCACTGGAGGTTTTTACTCCCAGAAGTCATCAAATACGGTGATTGGTAGGTGGCGTTTGTGTTGTCCTTTATGCCACCAATTTTCAATAGTCGCTTGGGCTTCTGGACTGATGGTTTTGCCTTCAAGGTAGTCATCAATTTCATTGTATGTGACTCCCAAGGCTACTTCGTCTGCAATACCTGGCTTTTCTTCTTCCAAATCTGCTGTTGGGATTTTTTCATAAAGTGCTGGGTCTGCACCAAGCACCTTCAAGAGTTGCTTCCCTTGACGTTTATTGAGGCGGTAAAGAGGGAGAATATCTGCACCACCGTCACCAAACTTGGTAAAAAAGCCTGTGATATTTTCCGCAGCATGGTCTGTTCCAATAACCGCACCACTATGTGCCCCTGCAAGCGCATATTGAGCAATCATGCGACTACGAGCCTTGATATTTCCCTTATTAAAGTCTGAAACAGAGCTTCCTGTCGCTTCAACTGCTACTGTCATAGCATCAGCTGATTCCTTGATATTCACAACCAAGCTGACATCCGGCTGGATGAAAGCGAGGGCTTTTTGAGCATCTGCTTCATCAGCCTGCACTCCATATGGCAGGCGAACAGCGATAAATTGGTAGCTGTCATCTCCTGTCTCTGCTCGCATTTCTTCCATCGCTAATTGCGCCAAGCGCCCTGCTAAGGTTGAGTCTTGTCCTCCAGAAATACCTAGTACAAAAGTTTTAAGGAAGGGGTGTTTTTTCAAGTATCTCTTTAAGAAGTCAATCGAACGACGAATTTCTTCCTGGGCATCAATCACTGGTTTGACGCCCAGTTGCTGGATAATGGTCTCTTGCAAACTCATTCTTCTTCTCCTTCACCAAGGGCTTCCTTGCGCATCTTATCAATCAAATCCATCTTATCTTGCCAAATATCACGCGCCAAGTCTACTGGATAGTGCTGCGGATTGAGCACGCGCTTGTATTCATCCCATAACTTGTCAAATTCCTTACGTGCATAGGCCTGAATCTCAGTCAAACTAGGCAAGCTATAAACTAATGTTCCTGCTTTGAAAATATCCACTAAGAGAGGAACGGCATCAAAATTACGAACGGTCTTTTTGATGTAGGTATAGGTCGGATGGAACATTTTGATTTCAGTCATATTGGAAACATCAACACCATCATAAGTGATGTAGTCGCCTTCTGACTTGCCTTTTTCACGACTGGTAATGCGCCACACCTGTTTCTTACCTGGCGTAGACACTTTTTCAGCATTATTAGACAGTTTGATGGTATTGCGCATCTGACCATTTTCATCTTCAATAGCCACAATCTTATAAACTGCACCAAGAGCAGGCTGGTCATAGGCTGTAATCAACTTGGTTCCCACACCCCAGACATCAATTTTGGCCTTTTGCATCTTAAGGTTGAGGATAGTATTTTCATCTAGGTCATTTGAAGCATAAATCTTAGCCTCTGTAAAGCCAGCCTCGTCTAGTTGCTGACGAACTTTCTTGGAAATGTAGGCAATATCCCCAGAGTCAATCCGCACACCCATAAAGTTAATCTGATCACCCAACTCACGCGCCACCTGAATGGCAGCTGGCACACCGATTCGCAACGTATCATAAGTATCTACTAGAAAGACACAGTCACGATGGGTTGACGCATAAGCCTTAAAGGCTTCATAGTCGTTCCCATAAACTTGTACCAAGGCATGGGCATGGGTCCCCAAGACAGGGATACCAAAGAGTTTACCAGCACGCACGTTGCTGGTTCCATTGGCGCCACCAATCACCGCTGCTCGTGTTCCCCAGATAGCTGCATCCATTTCTTGTGCACGACGTGTCCCGAACTCCATCAAGGGTTCATCCTCAATGACCGAACGAATACGTGCTGCCTTGGTCGCTATTAAGGTTTGAAAGTTAACGATGTTTAAGAGAGCCGTTTCAACCAATTGACATTGGGCTAGAGGGCCTTCCACCTGCACAATCGGTTCATTAGCAAAAACCAAATCTCCTTCCTGGGCAGAACGAACCGTCAACTCCAACTTGAGATTGCGGAGGTAGTCCAAGAATTCTCCATGATACCCAAGTGACTCTAAATAAGTAATATCGCTATCTGAAAAGCGCAAATCTTCAAGATAGTTCACAATTCTTTCCAAACCAGCAAAAACTGCGTAGCCGTTCTGAAAAGGTTGCTGGCGGAAATAAACTTCAAAGACCGCCTTTTTATTGTGAATCCCTTGGTCAAAGTAAACTTGCATCATATTGATCTGGTACAAGTCCGTGTGCAATGTCAAACTATCATCTGGATACATTTGTTTTCCTTCTTCCTTCTTTATAAAGGTATGAACGTATTCTACCACTTTCACACCGTCCGATAAATTAGTACTATTATAACACATTTTACCGAGATTGATAAAAAGCTAACAAGCTATTCTCCATTCTCCAGTTCATCCATATCTTGCTCAAACTTTTTTTGAGCCCATTCCCCATAACTTTTAAGGCCGAGATTGCCGATAAAAACCCAAGGAAGATAAATCAGATAAGTAATCGCCCAAGCAGACAAGTATTTAAAGTTCAGAGGATTGTGCTGATAAATTTCGATATTGAATTGATAATTCTGCAACATCAAGAGAGTCGTAATAGCGAGAGTTACCAGCAAACACCCTCCAATCGTAAAATGAAAACGACTATAGTAGCTCACTCCAAGATGTCGTGCACGATTGAAAAAGAAGAAAATTCCTAAAAGAAGGGTAACCAGAAGAATATTAGGATTAAAAAGAGCAGGTGCTAATACAGCCACCAAATAACTTAGCAGAATGAGCCCGATAAACATATAAAAAGACTCTGTCCCAGCTTTGTTAATCAGTTGTTCTTCTCTTTCGTCTAATAATTGATAATAAAAAAATCTATTTTTCATCTTCTTCCTCCCAAACTTGCTGATTTCTGCGATTCAAGTATAGGATAACTCTATCCATAGAATAACTCCCAACGAGATAGATGATAACTGCTAGAACCACTTTTAGGGAGTACTTCCAAGTCAATAGATTGACTAGTTCCTCGCGATTGCCTACGATATCAATCAATAAAACCACTATAGAAAATCCCAAAGCAGATAAAATCCTTTCTTTTCCAGTATTCTCAACAATATCTCGAATGTCAATTCCAACATACATGCGGCGAATAATGGCATACAAACCAACTCCGAACAATAAAAGTAATTCTGGCAAATAGGACAGAAGTGTTAAATTGAAAATATAAACTTTGGCAAAAATTTCCAGTGCCAAAAATAGGCATATTCCCAAGAGAATTTCTCCTGAAATCTTTCCATCCAATTTTTCCGTACGTTCATCTTTGATCACAAGTTTTTTTCTATTTTTCATCTTCGTCCTCCCAAAATAATTGATCTAAAGTTTTGCCTAAGCATCTGCAAATGGACTGGCAGAGCGAGAGACTCGGATTGTATTTTCCAGCTTCAATCAAGCCTATAGTCTGCCTCGTAACCCCGACAGCTTCTGCCAAATCCCCTTGTGTTAAATCACGCTCTACCCGAGCTAATTTTAATTTTAAATTTTTAGCCACTAGCATCCTCCTTCACATTTTTAAAAAGTTGCGCTTCTTTTAAAAACATTATACCATATATCTAACTCGATGCAATATATAAATGTCATTTTGTAAGATTTTATTAACAAAAAAACTCTCTACCACAGAAAATAGAGAGTTTTGAATTTAAATATAGGATTTCAAAATATCGACGACATCACTTCTTTTCTTGACCTGATAGGCCTTGATGCCCAATTTTTCAGCTGCGCTTGTATTGTCCTCAATATCGTCTAGAAAGATACAATTTGCGGGATCTAGCTGGTATTTGTCAAGAATCTCCTTAAACATTGCCAAATCAGGCTTTATAGCTTTTATATCACAGGATAGGACAAAACCATCTAAAAGCTCCTTTAAGGGAGATAATTGCTCATCCAGCAAGTCATAAAATACCTTTGAGGTATTGGACAAGACAAAGATGCGATCCCCCTTTTTCTTTAGTTCTGACAAAACAGGAAAGACTTCCCTATAAATATCAATGTAGCTAGGCCAATTCCAGATAACTTCTTCGACCTTCTTTTGATAGGTACTTCCAATCATCGACACAACTTTAAGCACCAATTCTTCTCTAGACATAGTCCCAAGATCTAATCTTTCCCAAAGCCCCGACTGAAAAATGGTCTTATCTAAAATCAGATAATCTTTCTTCGTATCTGAAACACCTTGTAGAATCTTATCCTTATCCCATTCTAATAAGACGTTGCCCATATCTAGTATTATATCCATTAGCCCACCTCCATAGTGATGTGAAGATTTCCTCTTTGATTTATACTTTCATATTCAGCTTACAAATCCTTTTGGTAATAAAATCTTTGCCCTGTGTAGGGATAGTCTTGCAAGGTAAAGACCTCCTTGTAGCCATGCCTTTGGTAAAAATCTGGCGCTTGAAACTGGTAAGTATTGACAAAAGCAAAACGACAGTTTCGATTCTTGGCTTCATTTTCAGCTCGTTGCAATAGTTTTGAACCAATTCCCTGTCCCCGTAATTCCTCTTTCACAAACAAATACTCGATTTCCAACCAATTTCCGAAAGTCTCTGCTACCAAGCCCGCCAAGAGATTGCCCTTTTCGTCTTCGACATAAAGATTCAGTGGCTCGCTTTCAGCCTCTTCTCTTTTGGAACGATTATAAGCACGAATCAGATTTCCTATTTCTTGCGCTTTCTGGGACGCTTTTTTTTCCAATCTAAAGTGCATCCAAACCTCCTTCGAACTGTTACAGCTTGATTATAATCTTATTTCAATAGACTGTCAAACTAAAAAGAACTCACCAAGCAAAGTTGATGAGTTCATGATTTATTTCCTAAATTTCCACTGACTATAAATTCCGAAACCGATAATCCAGATACCAGAACCAACTGCCCCCATGAAGGTAGACTCTTGTAAAAAGAGGGTTACAAAGACAAAGATAAAGAAGAGCATGGTTAAAGGATTTAAGAAACGATACTGAGGCATGAGGTAGCCATCCGCCATGAAGTCTTGTGACTTGCGGTATTTGAGATGAGCCACCATGATCAAGATATAAATCGCGATGTAAACACCTGATGAAGACGCCGTAATCAAAGCAAAGGCATCGGAAACGCCTGGCAACACATTGATAAAGGCAGCCAGAGCAATCAAGATTGCTGAAGCAATAATAGCATTTTGTGGAACATTATGGCGAGAAAGAGTATCTGCCTTGATCGCTTTTAAAAAGCGATTGGGTGAATCATGGGCAATCTGGTAGAGGTGTCGCCCTGTTGAATAGAGGGTTGAATTAAGAGCAGATGCTGCCGACGTCAAAACAACGAAGTTAATCAGAGCTGCCGCCCACTTGATACCTGCTAGCTCAAAAACCGTTACAAATGGTGAATCTGAAGAAGCAAGTTCTCTCCAGGGAATGATAGACATAATAGCCAATAGGGCTCCACCATAGAAGAAGACAATTCGGAGGGGAATTTCTTTAACTGCTTTTGGCAAAACCTGACGAGGATTCTTGGTTTCAGAAGTTGTCACTCCGATAAACTCAATCATCAGATAGGCAAAAAATACCATTTGAAAGGCCATGACAAAGTTCATAACACCGTTTGGAAAAAGAGAGAACTGATCGCTGATATTTGCCAAACTTGCAGTACCATGCGGTGTCTCAAATCCAGTTAAAACCATAAAGGCTCCCGTTGCAATCATAGCTAAAATAGCCACAATCTTAACCATAGCAAACCAAAACTCGACTTCTCCAAAGAGCTTAACCGCAATCAGATTGACCAAGGCCAAAATCGTTAAAAAGACAATCTGAATCAACCAACTAGGCCAGCTCGGAAACCAAAACTGAACATAATGCGAAATCGCAGTGATTTCTGCCATACCGATAAAGACGACAGACAACCAATAAGACCAAACTGAGAAATAACCCCAGCCTTTCCCCAAATGACGGGTGATAAAGTTGATAAAAGTATGTTGTTCTGGATCCTGATACAGCATCTCCCCAACAGCCCTCATCATCAAAAACATAAAGGCTCCTGTAATCATGTAAATCAGGATGATAGAAGGTCCAGTAAGGCTGATAGAACGACCAGCACCTAGGAAAAGACCTGTTCCGATTGTTCCCGCAATAGCCATCACCTGAACATGGCGATTGGTTAGACCACGTTCCATCTTATTTTTCTTCTTATTTTCACTCATATAGTCTCCTATTTATTCAAAAAACCAAAAAGGAGTTGAGCAAGTCAAAACCTCTACTACTCCTTTTTCATTCTATTTAGGCTGTTTTTTCAACCTTTAAGATTTTGACATCATAGCTACCAACTGGTGTCTCGATGGTCGCTGTATCACCAGTCTTTTTACCGATCAAGGCTTGTCCAATCGGGCTCTCATTTGAAACCTTACCAGCAAAAGCATCTGCACCTGCAGAACCGACGATGATATAGACTTCTTCGTCATCTTCACCGACTTCTTGGATTGTTACAGTCTTACCGATAGCTACCTCATCTTGGGCAACTGCATCACTATTAACGATTTCAGCATAGCGAATTTTAGTTTCTAAGCTTGAAATTTGTCCTTCAACAAAAGCTTGTTCATCTTTCGCTGCTTCGTACTCGCTGTTCTCTGAAAGGTCTCCGTATGAACGAGCAATTTTGATACGTTCTACCACTTCAGGACGACGAACGAGTTTCAACTCCTCTAATTCTTTTTCTAGTTTTTCCTTTTCTTCAAGGGTCATTGGGTAAGTTTTTTCTGCCATTTTTCTCAACTTTCTTTTCTTAATTTGTTTTTAAAACAAAATTATGTGGAAAACCACATAATTTTAGTTTGAACTACTTGATTGTGTTAATTTGCTATTGATATGTTCTGCAACGTTTTGATCATGTTCTTCTTTGGTCGTTGCGAAATACACTTTACCATCTTCGACATTGGCTACAAAGTATAAGTAGTCACTCTTTGTCTGATTTACACTTGCTTCGATGGCATCCAGACTTGGACTGTCTACTGGTCCAGGCATGAGCCCAAGGTGTGTGTAAACGTTGTATGGTGAATCAATCGTTGTATCAATTCCAGCGTCATCTGCTAAACTAATCTTTTGACCAAGTTTTCCTTGAGCATATAGGATAGCGATATTACTTTGAAGTGGCATACCGAGATTCAAGCGGTTATAGAAAACACCTGCAATTTTCTTTCGGTCTTCTGTATTAGCACCTTCTTTTTCAACAAGAGAAGCGATGCTGAGTAATTCATTGACTGTCAGATTCTTTTCTTTAATTGAGGCGTAATATGATGCCATGGTCTTATCCATCGCAGCTAACATCTCATCAATCAAACTTTCAACTGTAGTGCTTTCTTTGATGGTATAAGTTGCTGGGAAAAGGTAACCTTCTAGGCGATAACGAACGCCACTGTCTTTTGTTGGAAGACTTCCAAGTAGGTTTGGATACTTGGCTACTAATTGTGAGATAAAGGTCTCATCTTGAGCTTTTGCCAAGAAAGCATCCGCAGTAAGAGGTTCTTTAAATTCACCTTGAAGTTGTCCTACTGTTTGAGCGATTTGCTCTAATGTATAGCCTTCTGGAATTGTCAAATTTGCAAGAACAGGTGCCTGAGCTTCAGGAGTTCCACCTTTTTGCAATTCTTGAATCAACTCATCCGTACTCATGCTCTTCTTCAAGTTATAATAACCTGATTTTAAGTCTGCGCCCTTATATTTAGCATAAAAGCTAAAGATAAGTCCATGTTTAACCAAACCAGATTTTTCCAAGGTGCTACCAATTTCTTGAATATTTGAACCTTCTGGAATTTGAACCGTTACGTAGTCCTTAGAGCTCGCATCAACTGGTTTCAAAGATTCTTGAACATAACCATAACCAAAGAAGCCACCAATGCCTCCAAGCACTAGAAGAACTAGGAAAGTAAGCAAGCAACCTTTAGCTTTTGATTTCTTCTTTTTCTTAGCTGGCTTTGTTCCTTCACGACGACTGCGTCGTGGAGCATCCGCTAAATCATCAACTTGCTCAACTGGAGCAGGCACTACATTCTCCACAACAGGAGGGACTGGTTCTTCTTTTTTGTCATCTGTTTTATAGGAAACAGCCACTTTAGTTGGAGTAGTATTAAACTCTTTCTCTTCCTTTTTAGGCTCTACAGCATCAATCTTGGCTGATGCTGGCTCCTCTAGTTTTGACTCTTCCGGTTCTGTTGCTGTTGCTTCGCTTGATTCAAAACTTGGACGTGGTGGCACACTTGGGGCATTTTTTAGGATTTCATCCACAGTCGACAGAGAATCTGCCATTAAATCTTCTGTAGCAAGATTGGATTCTTGTTCAGAAGGGGCAGGTGGAGTTACTTGAGAAGATGGAGTTGGGGTGGTAGTTGGACTTTCATCCTCTTTTCCTCTTCTTTCTCTCTCTCTAACTCTCTCTAAATCGCGTAAAATCTGTTCTTTAAAGCTTAATGTTTCTTCTTCTCTTGATTTCTCGCTCAAAAGCTTTACCTCCTTGTTGGCAATCCATAACATTATATCTTAAAAGTCGCAGAAAAGCAACAAAAGATACCTTTCTCCAACTATATTTCTTGTTTTCAAGGCTTCCAAACCATGTTATACCAAGTCTCACCTGCATAAGTAGATTGGGATAGTCCTTCATTAACAAAACCATGTTTCTCATAATATGAGATAAGATAATCATGACAAGTCAGGTTAATGCCTTCTCGTTCATGTTCTAAAGCGACTTCTTTTAGGGCAGTCAGCAATTTTTTGCCCACTCCCAAAGCTTGCGCTTCCTTGGCTACCGACAGGCTCGTTACTGAGATATAGCCACCAGACCGATGACTATGGTCTTCTACTTCTTCCGTAAAGGACTGATCATGTAGATGGCGGTGTGGGACGACCGGACCTTCGATATAACCAAGAATACATCCTTCCTTTTCAGCTACGAGAAAACTGGTCTGAATTTCACGTAAATGTGCCTCAAAGACCGAACGAGGAATGGCTTCCTCAAGGGAGAAATTCTCCAGCTCTATCTCTAAAATACGATCTAAATCCGAAAATCTTGCTTGTCTGATTTTCATATTTCCTCCTGATAAAAAGGATTAGCCCAAGTCAGATACCAACAAGAACCACTGCCATAATGGCTCTCTGTCACTTCTTCCTCAACAAAGCCATTCATTTCAAAATATGATAGCAGCTCATCAGGACTTTGCAAAAGAATACCTTGGTAATCTAGTTCGACTGTCACCTGTTTCAAGGCCGCAAGAAGAAGAGTTCCCAGCCCCTGTCCCCAATGGTCAGGATGAATGGTCAATGATTTTACTTCTATCCATTTGGGATGAATAGACTGAGCTTCTCCTAAAATATAGCCCACGAGCTGATTTTCATCCCCAGCTACAAGAAAGGTATCCGCAGTCTTGCGGATACTCTCTTCTAAGGATTGGCGGCTAAGTGCCTCTTCTAACGAAAGAGTGGCTTCTTCAATCGCCAACATTTCGTCTAAATCTGATAAGGTGGCTTGCCTTATAGTGATTGGAATTTCCATCTGTTTTCCTTATTGGACGTTGCTTGTCAAGTTAGACAAGAGACGTTCAAATGAATATTCATAGGTTTGGATGTCTCCCGCCCCCATAAAGACATAGACAGCATTGTCATGGTCTAGGAGTGGAGAAACATTTTCAACTGTGATGACTTGGTTTTTCTTAGTGATCTTGCTTGCTAGGTCTTCTACCTTGACATCTCCGTGATCTACCTCACGTGCTGATCCATAGATTTGCGCTAGATAGACGGCGTCTGCTTGATTCAATGCATGGGCAAATTCGTCCAACAAGGCAATGGTTCTTGTAAAGGTATGCGGTTGGAAGATTGCCACGATTTCCTTGCTTGGGTATTTCTGACGAGCTGCATCTAAGGTTGCAATGATTTCCGTTGGATGGTGGGCGAAATCATCAATAATAATGGTGCCATTGACAACCTTTTCAGTGAAACGACGCTTGACACCAGCAAATGTTTTCAAGTGTTCACGTACCAAGTTCAAGTCAAACCCTGCTGTATAAAGTAAACCAATAACGGCTGTCGCATTCATAATATTGTGACGACCAAAGGTTGGAATGTGGAATTGACCCAATTCTTGACCACGGAAGTGAACGGTGAAGGTCGAACCAGTCGTAGAACGAAGGAGATCGCTAGCTACAAAGTCATTGCCCTCAGCTTCAAACCCATAGTAATAGATTGGCGCATTGGCTGTGATCTTACGCAACTCAGCATCCTCACCGTATACAAACAAACCTTTGGTAATTTGTTTGGCATAGTCGTTAAAGGCATTGAAAACGTCCTCTAGACTTGTAAAGTAGTCTGGATGGTCAAAGTCAATGTTGGTGATGATAGAGTATTCTGGGTGGTAAGGCATGAAATGGCGCTCATATTCGTCTGATTCAAAGACAAAATATTTGGCATTGGCTGAGCCGCGACCTGTCCCGTCACCAATCAAGAAGCTGGTGTCTGTGATGTGAGACAAGACGTGTGACAGCATACCTGTTGTTGAAGTTTTCCCATGAGCTCCAGCAACTCCCATGCTGACAAAGTCGCGCATAAAGCTACCTAGGAATTCATGGTAACGTTTGTAGCTAATGCCATTTTGGTCCGCATAGGCGATTTCAACGTTGTTATCTGGACGGAAGGCATTTCCAGCGATAATCTCAACATCACCTTGTAGGTTCTTTTCATCAAAAGGAAGAATCGCAATCCCTGCCTGCTCTAGTCCACGTTGAGTAAAGTAATATTTTTCAACGTCTGAACCTTGAACCTTGTGTCCCATTTGGTGCAACATCAAGGCTAGGGCACTCATCCCTGATCCCTTGATTCCAATAAAATGATATGTTTTTGACATGCTTTTCTCCCCTACTCAGTAATTCTTGTCAGATTCAACTCTTGGGCAACCTGACGTTCCTGTTCTGTTTGCTTATTCTTTTTATTATAGATTTGACTCTTCTTTAGGAAATCATAGTTGTTCTTTTTAGCTTTTCCCGTTTGGGTTTTCGGAGTTGGATTCGCCACTTGGCCAACCTCCTCAGCTAAGATATAGTGAGACTGGCTCAAGTTTTTACTAAATTTGGCAAACTCACCTGGATTTTCCTTTTGAAATGGTGCTGTTGGTTGGTTTCCTTGACGAACAAGTGTTGAACCATTGTGTCGTCTGGTATGACTAACATCCTGAGTCAAATACTTGGCTGAACGTTTCTTCTTCAAATCCGCACGCGACTCTTCTCGAGCCAATTCAGCATACGTTTTTTCAACTTTTTTAGGTTCTGGAGCTGATTCTGGCTTTTTGCTAGCCACTGGAGAAACTACGGTTTCTTCCTCATTGATAGGAGACCATTCCAAATAGTTCTTATCGCGGTAATCACCTTTGATATTGCTAATAAAGTCTGACTCATCGTACAAGTCCATGACTGGCATTTCGGTCAGCATGATCTCATCATCTGACACCAATGGAAATCGATCTTGTTTCATTTTGTATTTCCTTTCAACACTTCATTATAGCGTATTGTCTTGATTTTTCAAGTGCTGGCTTCAGAAATTCCCAAAATTTCACGAATTTCTGCCAAACTGAGACTCGCACGCGACTCCGTACCATCTAAAACTTGGGAAACCAAATGTTTTTTCTGCTCTTGAAGTTCTTGAATTTTTTCTTCAATAGTCCCCTTGGTAATCAAACGATAAACCTCGACCATCTGCTCCTGCCCCATTCGGTGAGCGCGTCCGATGGCCTGGGCTTCGACAGCCGGATTCCACCAGAGATCAACCAAAATAACCGTATCAGCTCCCGTTAGATTAAGACCAACACCACCCGCCTTAAGGGAGATGAGAAAGGCATCTCTCTCCCCTTGGTTAAAGGCCTTGGTCATCTCCTGTCTGTCATGAGCAGGAGTTGAACCTGTGATTTTGAAGGAGTTCAAGCCTAAGTCTGGGAGTTCTTGCTCGATTTTTTCCAACATTCCTTTGAACTGGGAGAAAATCAAGACCCGATGCCCACCATCAGCCACTTGTAGCAATAAATCTCGGAGACTATCCAATTTACCACTAGCTCCTTGGTAATCGTCCATGAAGAGAGCTGGCGTATCGCAGATTTGACGCAAACGCATGAGTCCAGATAAGATTTCTACCCGACTTCTCTGGAATTCTTGATCTGTCACTTGCGCTAGGCGGTCTCGCATCTGTTGCAACTGGGCTAGATAGATAGCCTTCTGCTGGTCTTCCAGTTCATTTTTATAGACGACTTCGATTAGATCAGGTAGTTCTGTCAGGACTTCTTCTTTCTTACGCCTCATGACGAAGGGCTTGATAAACTGCGCGACTCGGTCAGCCGGTAATTTCATAAACTCCTTTTTACTTGGCAAGAGCCCCGGTAGCACAATTTGGAAGATAGACCACAACTCTCCTAAATGATTCTCGATGGGCGTACCTGACAAAGCAAAGACTGATGGCACCACAAACTGGCGCAAACTCTGAGCAATCTTAGTCTGGGCATTTTTCATGACCTGGGCTTCATCTAAGAAGAGAAAATCAAAAGCCATCTCTTGATAAAGCTCGCTGTCTTGACGAAAGGTTGCATAGCTAGTCACATAGATTTGGTGATTTTCAGAAAGAATCGCTTCTCGATTCGCTTTTAAACCATGCACGACAGCCAAATCCAACTGTGAGGCAAATTTCCTGAATTCATCTGCCCAATTGTAGATCAAACCTGACGGCGCTAAAATCAAGACCCGAGTATCTTTTGTCACCTGACTAGTCAAAAAAGCAATAGTCTGCAACGTTTTTCCTAGTCCCATATCGTCTGCCAAGATACCTCCAAAGCCATAGTGATGAAGCATCTGGAGCCAACGAACACCCTTTTCCTGATAATCTCTCAAACTCGCCTGCACCCGTATATCTCCCAAAGGAAAGTCCTCTGGATGGGTTAAATCATGAGCTAAATGCTGAAATTCCTCTGAGAAGGAGATCCTATCTCGACCTTCAAAAAGCTGAGAAAGGCTATAAGCCAGAGATTTTCGTGCCTGAAAAGAGCCATCTTTTAGCTCAACCCCCAGTTCCTGCAAATTTTGACGAATCTGCTTGGTTTCCTCATCAAAAAAGTACACTTGGTCAGAAGAACTGATATAGAAATCCTGATTGCTGGTCAGGGCTTTGAGAGCTTGATTAATCTCTTCTTGGGCGATCCCTTGGAAATCAAATTGGATTTCCAACAGTCCTCCCTTGGACTCAATCTGAACCTGAGGAGCTTGGACGCTGTAGAGCTGATTCATCTCATCAGATAAAGATACCTGACCCAACTTCTCAAAAGCTGGAATCGTATGGTGAAAGAAAGAATAAACTGCCTCTGGCTTCAAAGCCTGTCTCCAAGACTGAAAATCAGCCTCAAAACCAGCCCCTAAACAGACTTGAAATAGCTGATTTTCCAAGACGGTATCGCTTGAAAATGGTAATTGTTCCAGCTGTTGACGACTAGTCACCTTAACATCTCCATAGTCAAACTGGATATCCAAGCGGATGCGGTCGTCATCCTCTTTATCAAAGTAAAAGATTGGTGAAAAGAGTCTGATTTGCAAGCGCTCAGGAGCAGAAACCGTGCCCAGCTGTCCAAACAAAGGCAGGCAGGCGGCTAGGCGATCACGATCACTGTTGTCAAACTGGAGGCATTTTCCCCCTCTTTCTTCCTGAGGAAGCTCCTTGATTTCCTTTAGTAGGCTGATTTGTTTAGGATTTAAGAGATAAAAATTCCCCTTACGAAAGAGAATCGCTCCCCCATAGAATACGTTGACTCGCCCACATTCAGAAATCTCCATCTCAAAATAATCGGGATACTCCTGCACGGAAAAAGAGAAGAGTTCTGCATCGGGATCTAAATCGTGAAAGAGAAGATTTTCATAACTATCGATCTGGTGCTCAAAATGAAAATCCTCCAAGTTCATCAGCAACTCCACTCCCTGCTCAAAAAAGGTCAGAGGGAAAAAGAGGTGACGACCTTGATTGGGGAAAAAGAGGTCTTGACTCAGTCCCTCCTCAATCAAGCCACATAAAAAAGTAAGAACATCTTGACTAGCTGTATCAAAAGCATCCCAAGACAAGTCATTTTCATAGTGTTTCCCAATCATATAGGGTTTTCGATGGACTAAGACCTTCAAAAAGAGTGGGATGTCACGAATGACATAATATTTTTGACTATCAACTAAACCGATTCGGAGTGTCCAAAGGAGGCGATTGGTCCCAGCTTCCACCTGACCTTGAGCCGACAAAGTGTAGATTTTTTCTCGCTTCTGAGGTTGGATCCGCTCCAAAAAACTACCACCAAAACTAACCTTGGTTTCGACCTCTTCTTGCTCTTCATGTCCTTTTTCTAGGGCTTGTAAAATCACTTGGCCTTCTTCATCATTTTTCAGATAATGCTCGAGCGCTGCGAGGTGAACACAGTAACCTCTTTTTTGGAAAAAATCACAAGCACAAAAAACAAGATCATCCTCTAAACTGTAGCGCAAGTCTTCTCCCGCAACACGAGTATAGAGGCGATTCCCTTTTTCCTTGATAATCTCAATGTTGCCTGTTTCATAGAGAGCAACACCCTCCATGCGCAACTTCCCCGGAATCAATTTAGCCATAGTTACCCCTTTATCTTATCTTTTCATTATACCACATTTTCCCCTACGAAAATAGCCTTCTAGGAAGACTTTTCTCCTAGAAGGCTGGATTTTTAAAGTGTAGCAAAAGTGGTCACGATGCGTTGGCAAACCTCTTCCAGTACTGACTTCGGCATAGCTACATTGAGGCGAGCATGAAGGGTTCCTTCCTCCCCAAAGTCCAAACCTCGGTTCAAGATAACCTTGGCTTCATTCTTCAAAAGCTCTTGCAAGCGGTCATCCGTTAGGTCATAGGCCGAAAAATCAAGCCAGATCAAGTAGGTACCTTGTGGCTTCATGACCTTAATCTTGGTTTCGTTGCCCAAAACATCCACTACATAGTTAATGTGGTCCTCGATAACTTCTTTTAGTTCTCCTAACCAGTCCTTACCATAACGGTAGGCAGCTTCTGTCGCCAAATAGCCCAAGCCTGAGATTTCATGTTGGTTATTGGCCAACTGGCGTTTTTGGAAAGCCAGACGAAGCTTTGGATTTTCAATAACTGCATAGGAATTCTTGGTCCCAGCAATATTAAAGGTCTTAGTGGCACTGCTCAGGATAAGGGCAAAGTCTTTAAAAGCTGGATCAATGGCATTAAAAGACTGGTGTTTGTGACCAAAGAGAGCCAAATCTTGGTGAATCTCATCTGAAACCAACAAAACACCATGTTTTTGGCAGAGATGACCAATCTTTTCTAACACTTCCTTTTCCCAAACACGTCCACCAGGATTGTGGGGATTGCAAAGGATATAAAGCTTCACATCCTCTTCTACCAATTCCTTCTCCAGCTGGTCAAAGTCAATCTCAAACAGCCCATCCTTTTCCACCAAAGAATTGGTAATCAATCTGCGATTGTTCAGTTTGACACTGCGGGCAAAAGGTGGATAGACCGGTGTGTTAATCAGAACAGCCTCTCCTTCTTTTGTAAAGGCTTGAATGGCTGTTGAAATAGCTGGTACCACTCCCTCGATAAAGACGAGGGCATCTTTGTCAAAGTGATAACCGTGTCGGCTGGCTTCCCATTCTTGAACCGACTCAATCAAAGCGTCGCTTGCATAAGTATAACCATAGACCAACTGATCCGCATAGGTTTGTACGGCTTGTCGAATCTCAGGTAAGACTACAAAGTCCATATCCGCTATCCAGGCTGGTAGAACTTCTCGATCAGCTTCTGCCTCTTTCCATTTATAGGTATGGTGCCCAAAACGATTGGGCAGGCTTGTAAAATCATATTTCCCCATATCTGTCTTATCCTTCCAAGGCTTGGCGCAAGTCCGCAATCAAATCTCTAGCATCCTCGATCCCAATGGACAAACGCAAGAGATCATCTGTCAATCCATAGGAATGGCGCACTGCTGCCGGAATATCCGCATGAGTCTGAGTTGTCGGATAGGTAATCAGACTCTCTACCCCACCCAAACTCTCAGCAAAAGAGAAAACCTTCAGGCTATTTAAAATATGAGGAATACGTTTTTCATCCACTACTTTAAAGGAAATCATGCCTCCACGTCCTGTATAGAGCACTTCCTTGACAACAGGTGAATTCTTCAAAAAGACAACCACTTCTTGGGCATTGGCTGTAGAACGCTCCATACGAAGAGGTAGAGTTTTAAGACCACGAATCAACTGATAACTATCAAATGGTGACAAGACCGCACCTGTCGTATTTAGATTGTAGAAAAGTTGTTCATATAGTTCTAAACTATTAGTCACAACCACCCCAGCCAAGACATCATTGTGCCCTGCTAGATACTTGGTGGCTGAATGAAGAACAATATCCGCACCGTCTTCAATCGGACGTTGGTAAATCGGACTGTAGAAGGTATTGTCCACCACTACCTTGGCACCCTTGGCATGAGCTAGTTTGGCTAGTTTGGCAATATCAAATTCCAACATCAACGGATTGGTTGGTGTTTCAATATAGAGAACATCTACATCTTTCTCTAACTCTGCAATCAACTCTTCTTCTGTATTGGCATAGGTAAAATGGAAACGGCCTTCTTGCTCCACTTGGTTGAACCAACGGAAAGAACCCCCATAAAGATCGCGCACAGCCAAGACTTTACTTCCCACTGGAAAAACACTAAAAGCCAGTACAATCGCAGCCATACCTGAGCTTGTCGCTAGGGCATAGTCTGCTGACTCAATAGCTGCCAAGACTTCCTCCGCCTTACTGCGAGTTGGGTTTTTAGTGCGCGTGTAGTCAAATCCAGTAGACTGACCGAACTCTGGATGCTGATAAGTTGTTGAAAAATGTAGTGGCGTCACCAAGGCACCTGTCGTCTTATCTGACTTGATACCCGCCTGGGCCAAAATTGTGTTGATGTGTCGTTCTTTGCTCATACAATACCTCCAAATCTATAGTAACTATTGTACCACTTATTTTCGCCAACTCATTTTCTTCTTTTCAAGAGCTAGTTATAGTTTCAAACTATACAAAAACGATAGTTTCCTAAGAAACTATCGTTTTTCCTGTTGAATAGACTGGTTATTTAACGTGTTTTGCCAGTTCTTCTTGGGCTTTTTTATTTGATTCTTCTTTTTCTTTCAGCCATTTTTCTTTAGCTTTTTCATACTCAGCAGTTGTCACCGTCTTATCTTGCAACTTGAGATACTTGTATGATTCTACACCCTTATTTCCAGCAAGAGAGTATGGTGCTGAGAAAGGAACTGTTTTTCTCAAGCTAGGTGTTCCACCTTTGGAAACATTTGGAATAGCGAGAGCACTATCAACGAGCCAAGCTTGAATTTCAGCATATTTTTCATAACGTTTTGCTGGATCTTGCTCTTTGTTAGCTTCTTCCAGCATTTCAGTATAGGTATCAAGTCCAACTGCCTTAGCCTTGTCATTAACTTCACCTGGCTCTAGACCAAGGTTTTGTAACATACCACCGCTCTTCACGCTAAAGATATCAAGATAGGTTGATGGGTCTTGATAGTCAGGGCTCCATCCACCATTATAAAAGTCATAGTCTTTTTGAGCTGCAGTTTGAGCGAGATAGCCAGAGTTATCATAGTCATCTGTTGACAATTGTTGGATATCGATGACTATATTATCGGTTCCTAGAACAGATTCAATCGATTGCTTCATTGAGCTAATTTCTTGAATTTCTGTTTTATTGGTCATTTCTACAGTCTTATCCAAGTGAATTGGGAACTGAACACCCTTGGCTTCTAGTTCTTTCTTAGCTTCTGCAAATTTAGCCTTAGCCTTTTCTGGATTGTAGTAAGGATCTTGCGCATCAGCAAAGTTGATGCCTTGCCATTCTTGACCATAGTTGACCATCTTAGATGAGACAACATCTCCGAACTCTTTTCCGTTAATAGTCACAAATGTAGGAGGCACAACTAAGTTACGAAGAATCTTCGTTGCTCCATCTTCCCCTTGAGATTGAGCCCCATAGGCCGTACGATTGTAGGCAAAGTTGATGGCTTGACGGAAGTTTTTGTTAAGAACTGCTTCTTGGGTAGATTTCTTTTCGATGTCAGTCGTTTTAGAAGTGAAATTATAAGATTTTCTATCTAGATTAAAGTTCAAGAAATAAGATGTAGCATCTTGTATACTATAAATGATATTATCCTTGTTTTTCTCTTTAATCCCTTCAAAGCTTGAGCTATTTGGATAGAGACGTGCGTAGCTGTATACTCCTTCTGTAAAGTTACGTGCTAGGGCATCTTGGTCACTTCCATCATAGTAGGTCAATTTCACATCGTCCACAAAGACATTTTTAGCATCCCAGTAGTTCGGATTTTTCTTGTATTCGATAACAGATTTTGAAACAAAGGACTTCATCAAGAAAGGACCATTGTACAAAATGTTAGAAGGATCTACCTTACCAAAATCGTCCCCTTTTGATTTCAAGAAATCGCCATTGACAGGGAAGAGAATGGTTGAAGTTGTTTTAGAGTTCCAGTAAGGTTCTGGTCGTGTCAAAGTGTACTGAACTGTTTGGTCATCAATCGCCTTAACACCGACAGTTGAAAAGTCTGTTGTTTTACCGTTGATATAGTCATCCAAACCTGCTACAGAGTCTTGCACCAAGTACAAGGCTTCAGATTTTTTATCTGCCGCATATTTCAAACCTGTCACAAAGTCTTGAGCAGTTACAGGTGCGTATTCTTCACCTTCGTATGTATACCACTTGGCATCTTTACGAAGCTTGTAGGTATAAGTCAAACCGTCCTTGGAAACGGTCCAATCCTCTGCCAAAGATGGCACATAGTTACCATATTGGTCATTTTCCATCAAACCATCTACCAGATTGGTAACGATATCATTGGTTGTTGCACGGTTCTCTGCTAGATAGTTCAAACTAGATGGATCACTAGAATAGACATAGCTATATGTTTTAGATGAACTTGCTGAGTTCCCACATGCGCTCAATAGGATACCTGCGCTTAATACGACACCTGCCAGTGTCAGATACTTGGCCTTAGACTTTTTCATTTCCAGAACCTCCTGTTTTAGATATTTGCCTTATTATACAGCTTTAGTTTTATTTAGTCAAGCAATTCCTGTCACAAAAGGTCGAAATTATATTATTTTCTATACAAATTTTAGATTTTTATCTATTTCGTTAAGTATATGCAATGAGTGGTGTAATATTTTTACCTCTTATTCCTAAGTGCTTTAAAAGCTGTCTTGTAATTTGGATATTCTCTTTGGTAGTGATTAATAACCAGTAAGATATCATTAGGTTCTTTAGAACATTTAGAGCGATAGTTCTAGTCACTTTGAATGTTAGAAAAGAGAGAACCAATCTGATTCTCTCTCATGCTTAGTTCGATCTCACCCTCTACAGTTGACAAAGAGCCAAAAACCCCAGATAGTCTTGAGCTATCCGGGGTTCTTGTTTTCATCGCTAAAATGATATCAACAATTTCATTTTAGTCGATTTTTGGGACTTAGTCTTCTAAATCCATTTCAGAAGCTGCTGATTTCTTCTTCTTGCCAAGAAGAGAGGCAGTTGCCAAGGCAGCTACTCCTAATCCAAGACCAGCAAATTGGTTACTTGCAGTTCCTGTATTTGGAAGTTTTCTACCGTTTGAACGTCCTGGTCCAGCAGGTTGTTGTGCAGGAGCTTGTGAGTGGTTCAATGCACTTGAGATTGAAGCACTGTCAGACAAGCTAGCTGAGGTACTTGCACTATCGCTCAAGCTTGTGCTTGCTGATTGGCTCGCACTAATTGATGCAGATACGCTGTTGCTCAAGCTTGCTGAAGTACTTGCTGAAGTTGAGGCATCGCCTGAACCATTGCTTGTACTTGTTGAACCTGAACCGCTACCTGAGTTGTTGCTTGCACTGATTGAAGCTGAAGCTGATTGGCTTGCTGATACAGATGCTGAAGTGCTTTGACTTGCAGATACTGATGCGCTAGCTGATTGGCTAGCTGAACCATTGCTTGTGCTTGCTGAACCTGAACCGCTACCTGAGTTGTTGCTTGCACTGATTGAAGCAGAAATGCTGTCACTCAAGCTTGTGCTTGTTGAAACTGATTCACTTGTGCTGATTGAGGCTGAAGTACTATCGCTCAATGATACACTTACTGACTTGCTGAGTGAAACTGACTCACTTGCACTTACAGATTCAAGGTAGCTAGGAAGGTTAAACTCTGGTTTAGACTCGCTTGTTGGTTCACCTTTACTATAGCTGAATGAATTAGATTGTTGTGACGCACTTGTACTCAAGCTGCTTGAAGTGCTATCGCTAAGTGATGTAGATGTACTTACACTGTTACTCAAGCTTACTGATGTACTTGTCGAAGCTGAATTGTTGCTTGCTGATTCAGATGCACTGATTGATGCAGACACGCTGTTGCTCAAGCTTGTGCTTGCTGATTCAGATGCACTAATTGATGCAGACACGCTGTTGCTCAAGCTTGTGCTTGCTGATTGGCTAGCACTAATTGAAGCAGATACGCTGTTACTCAAGCTTGTGCTTGCTGATACTGAAGCACTAATTGAAGCTGACACGCTGTTGCTCAAGCTTGTGCTTGCTGATTCAGATGCACTAATTGAAGCTGACACGCTGTTGCTCAAGCTTGTGCTTGCTGATTGGCTAGCACTAATTGAAGCAGATACGCTGTTGCTCAAGCTTGTGCTTGCTGATTGGCTAGCACTAATTGAAGCAGATACGCTGTTACTCAAGCTTGTGCTTGCTGATTGGCTAGCACTGATTGACGCTGATACGCTGTTGCTCAAGCTTGTGCTTGCTGATTGGCTAGCACTGATTGA